>CAZKYP010000001.1:0-67952 GCA_964556885.1 uncultured Pirellulales bacterium
ATCGTCTTCCGAACTTATCCAGAACATGGTCAACTTTGCGGCCATCAACAGGCGCGACGGAGCATTGGCGCTGGAGCAGGAGATACCCAAAGTCAAAGATATGTTTTTTGTCAAGGGTATGCAGATGCTTATCGATGGGCAGGAAACAGAATCAATAAGAGATCTTCTGAGTCTGGAGATTGAGAATCTTCAGGACCGGCACTCGAACGGCAAGAAGATACTGGAATTTATGGGGGCGTCGGCGCCGGCTTTTGGAATGGTGGGTACACTTATCGGTTTGATTCAAATGCTTAAAAATCTTACTTCACCGGACCAGATAGGAGCCGGTATGGCGGTTGCTCTGATTACCACTTTTTACGGGGCATTTTCTTCCAATCTCATTTTTCTGCCGTTGGCGGGTAAATTGGGCATATACTCCAAGGCGGAAACCACTGCCAAGGAAATGATTGTAGAAGGTATTTGTGCAATCGCCGATGGCGACAATCCGACTGCTATCCGTGAAAAGATGCAGGCGTTTATCTCACAAAACCGGCGCGAGGAAATAAAGGCTAATATATAATGGGCCGCAAAGGTAAAAAACGAGAACAGGATGATTCTCCGGGCGCACCGGAATGGATGGTTACGTTCAGCGACTGCATGACGCTGTTGCTGACATTTTTTGTACTTCTTTTAAGTTTTTCCTCATTTGATGACCGTGTATTTAGAAATCTTAGGGTACTTTACGCCAGCGCTCTGACGACGATCTCCCCTATGACCAGAAGCGACAGGGATGCTTTTTTATTTCTGCCCCCTGTCAAAGAATTAGCAGAGCTAAATAAAGGCAATGAAAAACCGACATTGGATAAAGAGTTCAAAAGCGGTCTTCTGGAGGAGACGCCGCCAATCGACTTTCATGGCGGTATGGTATTTTCTTTTTCATCAAAAAGGGTGTTTCTTGGAAAAGGAATGATTTTTTCACCGGAAGGACGCCAGATAATGGATATGCTGGCCCTGTTTTTGAAGGGGGTTCCCAGCCGGATAGTCATTAGTGAGAATGGACCTTTGGACAATAATGGTGGTAGTGAATATTACGGCATGCTGAGGGCGTGGGCCGCGTTGGATTATCTTTCTGCCAAGCAGAATATCGACAGGGGAAGATTCAGCATATCGGCCAAAAGTACTATGATACAGGATAACTCTCCTGCCTCTCAAGGTAACAAACCAGAAAAGGAAACCGAGCGAACACTTGAGATTTTACTGTTGGATCGGAGCTTGTACAATTGAGACGCTCACGACAAAGAACCGAAGATAAGGGTATGCCGGTCCCGGCATATATCGTCACATTTTCCGACATGGTGACTTTGCTGCTGACCTTCTTCGTAATGCTTTTATCGCTTGCCGATGTCCAGGACCCGGAATTGTTCAACAAGGGGCGTGACGCTTTTGTAAGATCGATAAGATACATCGGGCTCGGTGCATTGTTTGGGAGAAATGAGACGCCGGATTTTGGAGATTACAAGCCAAAATACACTGTTCCCGAACCGGAAGAGACGCAGGCTCGCAGGAATATCGATGCAAAGACCGAAGAGCTCCGAAGAATATTTCTAAAACTGCGCCAAATCTCGACAGTTTTACCATCGCAGATAGACGCCGGAAGTACGAGTATTTCCGTTACCAGCGTTCATTTCCCTCCGGAACGAGCCGAGCTGGACGACCCGTCAAAAAAGTTCATCACGGATTTTTGCCGGAATTTAAGGCAAAATTCAGGACAAAAGGACATAGAATTATACGTGCTCGGTCTGGCCCCTGATGCAAAGACTGAAAAGGATAAGTGGATACTTTCGGCGAACCGGGCGCAGGCGGTAGCGGATTTCATGTCGAATGTCTTTTCTTCGATAACTTCGACCAATACACGAAACAGCTTATTCACAGAAAGCACCAAATGTTCGGTTTATTCATGGGGAGCCGGCCCTGGAGGAGTTTGGGTGGGATCGGACAGCCCGATTTCGGCCCAGTCACAAATCCTGATAGCAGTCCTCAGATAGAACGGATAATCGGCGTTTGTGTAAAATTTTTCGACACGTTTTCAATAGTCGAATTAATTCTGAAGCTTAAAACAGGACGGATTGTCTAATAAAGCTGTATCTGACATCCCGGCACGCTATTTGCTCATATCAAAATCAATATGTATTCCGTTTGTGAACCTGGATGTAGAGCCTCGCCAAACGGATATTCGGAAATTTGGTATGATGTATTTATAACGTGGCGACAGTTAAGAAAAAGGCTGTTTTTTCGATACTCGCAGTTGCATTAGCCGGCAGCTTGTTAGTGGTCTGCGCAGCTCAAACAACAAATAACACCGGGCAGGAGGAGTTCGAACCTATAACACAGAGTTCAGAAACACAAAATCAATCCTTATTCGGTGAGGATCCCAATTTCCCAGGCGGGTCCGGTTTCAGCCCAGGCGGTGGGGAATTATTCTATAGGGCGATGATTACCGTATTATTCGTCATTGTTCTTGGTTTTGGGGCCTATTATGTATCGAGAAAACTGTTGCCGAGAATTACACGCCTGCCGGGAAGAGAGATTCATGTTATCGAGACGACCTATCTTGGACCGCATAAGGCGTTACACCTGATTGACATTGGCAGTCGTCGTCTTCTGATTGGCAGCACGAATAATAACATCACAAAGCTGATGGATATAAACGATGGATATACAGATGCATCGACAGGATTGTCTGATGATAATCGAGAATATAAATGAGCAACAACTCCGTAAAAATATTTTCCCATGTTTTCATTGTTCTATTTCTTACTGGATCATTATCTGCCCAGTCGGGCAATTCATTAAGCCAAGTTACTAATACTGACTTATCAGCCTTGGGGTCCCGGCAGCTCGGCCCGCCGGGACTACCTGGTTCCGCCAGTAGTACGACTGCAATCGAAAACGGGATTCCGAGCATCAGCGATTTGATGACGGTGGTAAATAAAGCGACGGCTAATGAAAACGGCGGCGAAAACTGGTCGACTCCGGTCAGGCTTGTTATTATTTTCGGCGGTCTGGCAATCCTGCCGAGCCTTCTGGTGATGATGACATCTTTTACACGGATTGTCATCGTTCTGGCTTTTATTCGACGTGCTTTGACAACACAAACCATACCGCCAACTATTGCAATCATGGGCCTGGCATTATTTTTGACACTTTACACTATGGCACCTACATTCGCAAAAATCAATGAAAATTCCATCCAGCCCTATATTTCGGATAATATTGATTTCGGTACGGCTGGTGCCAGAGCGGGTGATTGTATGAAGGAATTTATGCTTCGTCAATGCAGACAAGCCGACCTTGCTTTGTTTGTTCAGATGGCCAGGATAAAACCGCCCACCAGATCGATGGATTTAAAAATGCATATAGTCATTCCTGCGTTTATCATTAGTGAATTTCGCACAGCATTCGAGATGGGCTGTCTGTTATTTATTCCTTTTTTACTAATTGATATGGTTATAGCAGGCGTGCTGCTCAGTGCCGGAATGATGATGCTGCCACCAGTCATGATTTCGCTGCCGTTCAAGCTGATGCTGTTTATTCTTGTTGACGGCTGGGGGCTGCTGGCAAAGAGTCTCAGTCTTGGCTTTAAGTAGCATCGAATCCGAATTTTAAGTATGAGTCAACGATTGACATATTTAAGTATTTAGCAGGAGAACTTGCTTATGGATAGCAGTTATGTACTTTACCTCGGTCGATATACCCTTGAGACTGCCCTGTTATTGTCTGCACCGGTACTGCTGACATGTGTGGTTGTCGGTGTTGTTGTGACGTTGTTTCAGGCGGTTACTTCCATTCGCGATATGACCTTGACAGTTGTTCCGAAACTTGTGGCCGTCGGCATTGTGTATCTGATCTTCAGCGGCTGGATGCTTCAGGTAATGCTAAGTTTCACAAACGAAATATTCGCACAAGTTCAAAACGTCGGGCATTAACGGGCGGCAATGGAATTGATGATTGATAAACTGCTTGGCTTCGCAATGGTGCTGACCCGAATTTCGGCATTCTTCCTTATTCTTCCGGTTTTCGGGTGGCTCAGCATTCCGGCCAGAGTCAAAGTCGGAATGACCATACTGATTGCAATCTTCTTCTCGACTATAACGCCACTGCCCGTCGATGTCCGGCGGGTCAGCGTTTTGGAAGCTGTATTGCTGCTGGCAAACGAAGCTACCTATGGGCTGGCTCTTGGATTGATCGCCGCCTGCCTTTTCGCAACAGTTAAGTTCAGCGGCAGATTCATCGAAAGGCAGATGGGTCTGGCTACGGCCGAGGTGCTGGATCCGCTGACGGGCGAAGGCGCACAGATATTGGGCAGCCTTTTGGAGATGATATTTGTAATATTGTTTCTCAGTGCCAATGGTCACCACCTGTTTTTACAAATTATATTACGAAGCTATGAAGCATTTCCCGCCGGCAGCATTCCAACGATAACCGTTTTACTTAACGGAGTAACCAAAGCGGGGTCGGCCATGTTGATGGCCGGTCTGAAACTGGCGGCGCCGATGCTGGCTGCTTTTATATTGCTATTAGTTGTATTGGCGGTGCTGGCAAGAATGGTTCCCGAAATGAACATACTTTTTATCAGTATGCCGTTACGTGTAGCGATGGGATTGTTTATGGCGGCAATATTTCTGCCGTTTATCGGTTCATTTGTATCTGAATTCGCCGAGATGATGGGTAAAATAATGCCATTGTAGCAGCAGTCGACCTGTTTAGCGACAACTGAATAATGGTTAATATGAATAACCAGTTACCCACTACCAATAGCTATTTACGAATAATAGAGATCGATTATGCCGGAACAAAGCGCTGCAGAAAGGACAGAACTACCAACCCAGAGGAAGCTGAATAAGGCTCGTGAAAAAGGGCAGGTTCCGCAGAGCCAGGAATTTACGTCGGTTGCAACGCTTTTAATATTAATAACAGTACTTGTGCTGTTGGGTCCCCACCTTCTTCAATGGTTTATTATGCAAATCAGGGAGGGCATCTCATGTGAAAACAGCATCTTTACAAATCCTCGGACATTTATAAAATTTACCAATTCCAAGATTACGGATTTGCTTTTTACGATCTCACCGATACTTACAGCACTTTGCGTAGGGGCCGTTCTGGCCAGTATCTTGGTTAGTGGCTGGAATTTTGCTCCGGGTGCCCTTCGTTTCAAGTTGAATCAGCTTAATCCTGTGACAGGTCTTAGTAAGCTGATAAGCGGCCGTTCTTTGGTTGCACTTTTGTTGTCCATACTAAAACTGTTGTTCGTTTCAATTATCATTTGGTTTTATCTGGAAAGCAGGCTTGAGTCACTGGCAGCTCTCAGGTGGGCATGGTCGGCACAGATTCTTACAGTTATCACCAGGATGATATTGGGTCTTCTGATTCGTATTGGAATCGCATTGTTTATTATATCAATAGTCGATGTTATTTACCAGAAATGGAAATATATCAACGAATTGAAAATGACCCGTCAGGAAGTCAAGCAGGATCGCAGGGAAACCGAAGGTTCGCCCGAGGTTAAAGGTCGGATTCGAAAGTTACAAATCGAAATGAGCCTGAGACGTATGTTGCAGGAAGTCCCCAAGGCCAGTGTCGTTCTTGTCAACCCGACGCACGTCGCCGTGGCCCTGCAATATGACGCCAAAACAATGGATGCGCCTATTATGGTAGCGAAAGGTGCGGACCACCTGGCGGAAAAAATCAGAGATATTGCGAGGGCTTACGGAGTGCCCGTAGTACAAAGACCGGAGCTTGCCAGGACGATATATGCAACGGTTAAACTGGGAAATCCCATACCGCAATCATTATATGTGGCCGTAGCGGAAATATTAGCCTTGATTTATCGTTTGCGGCATAAAAACAGGGTAACGAAACCAGTACGAATTTAAGTCATATCACCTTGTTAACTATTGATTCCGAGGGCTTCCATCTGGCTCTGTAGCAAAGCCAATGTTTTTTCAAGGCGGGCGAATCGGGCAATTAATCTTTCCTCCTTTTTAGTAAGACGTTCTTCCTCGTTGTCAATTTTATCCTGTAGGTTCCCTATTTGATCTTTGACGTACTCCTGGTCGATTTTTATTGATCCGGTTGTTACCTTAAGCATATTATCCAGTGCGTCCTCGATCGCACCGGTAAAACCTTGTTTGACCCTGACTTTGGCGGTGAAGGTTCCGTCCTGACTTAAGTCTATGGTTAATTGAAGGGCGTTCTCGGGATTCACAGGATAGCCGTTGTCATCGAAAGTGCTGTCTCCGGTGACAACATTGCCGCTGGCGGTGGCGTCACGATATGTCGATTCTGATGAAAGTTTTATTCTGGAACTGGTGATTACTCCGCCGTTGATGACAACTTCCACGTCATAGTTGCCTGCTGTCGTGTAGTTGCTGCTGGCACTGTAAAATTTTACTGTGTTACTATCGCTGCTGCCACTTTTGTCTGCTCCAATCAGGGCCAGAACGCCCATATAATCTTCAGCTATGGCTTCGTCAAAAACGTTTGAGTTCAGGTTTAGAAGGCCTTCTTTATCAAGCTCGAGCCCGATTAGACCCGGCATCAGAAAAGTATCGATGTCCTGTATAAACCCGCTGGTCTGAGATATTAGCGGCGTGAGAATTTGGGAGCGTATTGTTGAGACGATATAATCGCCCATCAGCGTGCCTGCGGTTTTTTCGACCGTATCATATCCCGTCATTTCCTGAATATAGGTAGCAACCAGATTGTAAGCATTTACCATAGAAGTCAGTTTTTCTTTGACTGACTCAATATCTCTTGTCAGCGTTATCTCCTCTCCCGCGGCATCGGTAGTATCGTGCAGGTGTAATGTCACACCGGAAATAACATCATCTATTGTGTTAGAGCTCCTGCTTATCCATGCTTCAGGCGGATAGCCGTCGACTCTAATCTGGCTGTCCTGTGCCGACTGCGTCTCGAGAAAATCCGCTTCCGCAAAACCTTCCAGATCCGCCTCAGCCGTCGTAGGACCTCCCTCAACCGAAACAGCCATTGTGGGCAAGGTCAATGTGGCCGCAGAACCATTGTCATTGTAGGTCAAATTTATTGAAAGGCCGCTTGTACCATATGTACTGTCCGTAAGGACTATCTGACCGTTAACCAAAGTTGCCTTGGCAATTCCATCGAAGGCGTCGTTGATTTCCGAGATAAGGTGAGTCAGTTTTGTATTGCTTGTAATACTGAGATTCACCTGGGCTATCGCGTCTCCATTGTGGTCGGTCCCGATAATTTCTATTACCTCACCGCCTTCGAGCGGGTTTTCTCCGAACTGGTCGAGGTCTGTTATCTTCGTTGAAAGTGTGGCGTTATCACTGTCAACGGTAAATGATGAATCAGCCTGCCATACTTCAGTGCTGCTGGCGTTAATCGAAATTGCATAATTAGAACCTGCGCTGTTTCCGTTCAATACCAGATGATATGTGTTATTGTAATATAAAAGACCTGCGGTAACGCCCGGATTATCGGCGTCGTTATTGATCAGACCGACGAGGTCCTGGAGGGTTGTGGTCTCGGTTGTTGTGATTACTGTCTCCATGTGATTATATGAATATATAAATGTCCCGGCTCCGACATAATCTTCCGCGTATTCTATGCCGCTTGAGTGAATCCATCGCTCCGCGGTCGCAAGTTGATTGACGACAACCGTGTGATTGCCTTCGAAGGCGTTGTAAGATGCCTCGGCGGTTAATTTGTCGGAATCGCTGGATGAAACTGAAAAAGCGCGAAGCTCATTCGAATCGGACAGGGCCCTGACGGAACTCCTGAAGTTGCTTAGTTTGCTGTCGAGGGTGCTAAGTGCGGTTTTTCTCTCGTCCCATGTATCCTTTCGCTCTTCATACATATCGAGTGTTTTGCGCTCGATAGCCATTAACTGTGAAATAAGCGTGGATGTGTCGATTCCCGATAAAAGACCTGAAAGTTGTGTTGCCATATTTTTATGTTTTCCCGTCTAAATTCTATTTTAGAGCTAAAAAGGCTCCGTGTAATCAATTATCGATAAAATTCCTTTTCTATTTAATGGTTTTTTAATAAATGGCTGTCTGCATTTGTTCAGCATACTTTTGTCTGCCGAGATCGCATTTTTGCAGCAATTGACGGATTTGGTCGTTATTGGGGTCCATTTTGAGGCATTCATTCAATTCCGACCAGGCCTGTTCAAAAGCTTTTTTGGCGTAAACAGGGGATGAGTTTGAATTTATGAAATTCTGGCCTATTGAAAGGTAAGTTGCGGCGACCAGACATTTGGCGTGTAATGACCTTTTCTCGGGGGCTATCTTGTCCCAGGCTACATCCGGAAACAACTCATCATAACTGAAACTCTCCGTAAATCGCTTTAGAACCTCAAAATTTGCCCGTGCCCCTTCATGTGAAGGTTTTCTTGAAACACTATCAAGTACCATTCTTCTAAGGTACAACGGTGCTTTAAGGTGGTGGGCTTTTAATCCGTGTTTAACAAACAGCCGTATCATGTCGTAATCCATGCTGTTTCTAAAACTGTCATCGAACTTTCCGATCTTGTCAAAGACGCTCTTTCTGATACAGGTCCTGAACGGCACAACTGGAAATCCGCAGTGAAACAGGTCTCTGATAAGATATTTTCGATCCGTGTACTCCGGGCGTTCAATCACCCGGGTCGGTCTGCCAATGGTATCGATAAGATAATCGTCGCAATAAATAAGGTCGGCGTCGGGACATTTTTCAAATTCCTTTAAATGTGATGAAATGTAATCCGGAGTCATCATATCATCGGCATCAAGAGGCACGATAAAATCACCTGATGCTTTTTTCATACCGAGATTTCGGGCGGTATAAGGCCCGCCGTTTTCCTTGTAGAAGTATTTAATCCGTGGGTCTCCGAAGCTCAATACCGCATCCTTAGTGTGATCTGTGGAACCGTCATCAACTACAATCAGCTCGAAATTCATATAGTTTTGAATCAGTATGCTTTCAATCGCCTCTATGATATAATTTTCCATGTTATATACGGGCATTATAATCGAGACCAGGGGATTGTCTTTGTGTTGGTAGATTGGGAAAATACCCAAATACTCTCTGCCATATCTCCTGCCGACCTTGTACCTCTCGTACCAACTGTGAATCCTTCTGCCATGTTCGATTCCATCCCTGTTATAATAGTACAGCCCCAAAAATTCCGGTATGTGTTTGAAATCGTATTTTTGGGAAGTACGAAGCCAAAAATCCCAGTCTCCCGAACAAGCTAATGACTCGTCAAAAAAGCCCAGTTCATCATGAAGTGTTTTTCTCCACATCGGCTGTGAACCAACACAACAGCCGAAGAGCAGTCTTTCTTTACTGTATTCAGACCTTTTGGCCAGTTCTATACAGTTATGGTTTTCAAAAGTGCCGTTGGGTGTATCTGTGCATATCTGGTCGCCATAAATAAGTGCTATTTCCGGATTTTTCTCCAGTGTGCGGGCCATAATTTCGAGGGCATCCTTACGATGCCGGTCGTCCGTATTGGCATTTGTCAGGTATTTCCCGCGGGCCACCCTGACAGCACGGTTCCATGCCGTGTAGATTCCCTCACGACAGTCGGTTTTGATGTAGGATATGTTATTATATTTATTCTGGTATTCACGAACGATTGCATCTTCGTTCTGTTCCGAGCCGCTGTTGACAATTACAATCTCCAGCTTATCTGCTATTGTCTGCTGAACCAGGTCGTCCATGCAGCCTCTCAGGAATTTCTCTGCATTATATGTCGACACTATCGCCGAAACCAGATACCGGCTTTCCGGACCGGCGGAGCTTTCAGAAATAGCTTCGCTCTTTTGCGGAGCGGCCGGTAACGACGGTGCGTTTTCCAGTTTGGCAAGCACGGCTTTCAGACTCGCTGTTTGCTCCTGTGGCATATTCAAGCGATTATCGTTCAGTAGCGTATGATAAATCTGTTTGACTTTATCGTATTTTCCATGGTTGAGGTAACACTGGGCAAGCTTCGTGCCGGTGCTTATGTAGCAGTCGATTTGTGCCGTCTTGTTTTTTTCGACATCAGAGCTTGTTTTTAATTTTCGTTCAATGAATTCATCTGATTGCATTACGGAGGAAAATACGGATTCAAGCAGTATCTCGGCTTCTGTGAATTTGCCGAGCTTGGCATACAGAGTACCGAGCAGATAACGTCCCTTGAGCAAGTCCGGCTCAAGGTTCACTGCTTTCAAAGCCCATTCAGCAGCTTCCTGTGGAGAATTTTCCTGTAGAAACAGGCAGTTGCTTAAGAGTTTAAGATAATCTTTTTCAAATATCCTGGCATTTTGCGGATACAAGCTGCGGATATACTGCAGATACAATTCGATATCGGGCCATTTTTTGCGTGCCATTTTGAGCATTTCTTTTTCCCGCAGGTTTTTCTCGATGCGATGCTCGAAGTCGACTTTTGGTTCATGATATACTATCACATCGGGGGCATATATTATGCAGTTAATCTTCTCATTTAGTGATTTGTATATCCTGTATGAAAGCTCCCGGTTCTCGTTCCCGAACAGGTCGGTATCATATCCGTCGACCTTGCAGAATATATCCTTTCTGAAGGCACAATGTGAACTGACTTCACATGTGGTATGTATAACATTATCGCCCAAATCATAACTCGCGGGTGCTGTTTGTGAGTCCGTGGAACTTTTCGGCAGTACCTTTCCTCTCAGGCCGCAAATGTTGTGTTTTGCGAAGTTCGCAAGAATATTAGCGACAAAATTTTTGTCCGGCACTGCGTCGTCGTCAAGGAACGCGAAATAGTCAGCCCTTGCCTTCGATGCGCCTGTATTTTTTGCGTATGACGGGCCGAGGTTTTTGCTTAGCTCTATACAGCAAAGCCCGCATTTGAATCTCTCGGAGATGGTTTTTAATTCGGATAATTCACCATCGTTGCTTATAACAATTATCTCGAAATCTGTCTCGGTTTGGTTTTGCAGGGCGTTAAGATTTTCATTTAATTGCTGCGGCTTATTATAAGTAACAATTACGACGGACAATTTCGGCTTTGTACCACCTCTCAAATCCCATTGGTTCTTGATATAATCCGTGCGGGAATCTGCTGCGGCGATTTTTGTGAGGACCTTCTTTTTCCATATCTGTATTTCAGGCCAGTTGGAAAACAGGGGATTGTTACTTATACCGTTCCAGTCAATAATCTTACAAGCCTGCAATGCATAGTTATAGCACTTGCTAATCATAATGTTTTCGTAACTGGTTAGAGCGCTGTTGGATTTGCAGACTGCGTCCGGACTTAAAAGACGTTCGCCCAATGTCTCATTGATGTAAAGAAAATTGTATTTTTGAGTCAGTCTGAACCAGAATTCGTAGTCGCCCGAAATCATGAAGCCTTCGTCGAAATATCCGAGCACATTATGTACTTCTTTTCGCCACATGGGTTGTGAGCCGGGGAAGCACTGGCCGCTAAATAATCGATCTCGTGAAAATTCACCGTTTATCCTCTCACCAACTGCAACTCTTCGTCCGTCTGTTTCGCTTACTTCTACCTGGTTGGCATAAACCATGACTTTGTCCTGATTTGCATCCAGCGCCTTTGCCATGATTTCGAGGGCATCGGGACGATGCCTGTCGTCGGTATTGGCATTTGTGATGTATTTGCCGGTGGCGATTTTGATACCCCTGTTCCATGCAGCATAGATTGTTTCGCGTTTCTCAGTTTTGATGTATTTTATATTATTGTATTTTTTTTGAAATTCTTTTACGATCAGGCCTTCATTTTGCTGAGAGCCGCTGTCAATCACTATTATTTCGACCTTCTCGGATATAGTTTGCTTTTCCAGGTCTTCAAGACAATCGTGAATGAAATTTTCTGAATTGTATGTGGATACTATGGCACTAACAAGGTATTGTTTCTCGTGAGCATGTTCTTTACCGGTCTTGGAATTTTGTATAGATGAATCGGGGATTTTTGTTAACCAGCTATTAACAGCCTGTTCGATCATCTCAACGGTTATGGTGTTTATGCAGCGGATGTCCTGGCCGTATTTGCACCGCCAGTTGCAGCCGTAACAATCCATCTGGGTATAAACCAAAGACGTCTTTGGACTATACGGCATGAATCTGCCGAAATGGCCGCCACCAATGATTACAACATGCGGACAATTGACTGTCGCCGCTATATGTACCGGTGCCGATTCGACTCCAATACATAACTTTGCCCTTTCTAATAAAGCTGCTAACTGCCTGAGGGATGTTTTACCGCAAAAGTTGCGCACGTTGGGGTGTTCGGTTGTTTTGATAATGTTTTCCGCATTCTGGCTACTCTGTTTAGAGCCACAGATTAAAATTGGATAGTTTTTCAAACATGACATCAATTCCGCCCACTTGGAATCGGGCCAATTCCGCTTCTCATACTGTGCGAAGGGGCATATTATCATCGGCTCTTGTATGTTTAGGTCCTTCAGCAGCTTGTCGGCATAATCCCTGTGCTCAGGTTCCAGCCATAAGGTAGTTTCATACGGATGAATAACTGATAGGCCAAGTCCCTCGACAAATTCGCTATTTCGCTCAGTCTCAAGCATTTTGCCGGCTTTTGCGGGAATGAGTTTCGTGAAATATGGATTGTTTGCATGGACCTGTTCTGCCGGCATGTTGGTATCGTCGCCGACCGAGGCGATTTTTTCTTTGGCTCCACTGTTTATTACAATAAAGTCGGTAACCTTATCCCTCGAATAAACAGGACAAATTGCAACATCATACTTCGCGGCCTGGATGCGACTCATAAAATCGGCGGCATAATTCTGATCGTAGACCATCGACTTGCGATGATTGACAATGACTTCGTCGATATAGGGACATGCCTCGGCGAGTTCTATAGTGCACTCCCTCACAATAATCGCAATATGTGAGTTTGGATAGAGTTTTCGGTAATAGGGCAGGGCCCCTGAGAAAATCACGAAATCCCCGATTCCATCTGTTTTCACAATAAGAACCTTATGTTGTTGTTTGGAAATCGCCTGGACTGCTGTTTTCAAAGCTGTAACGTCAATATTTGTTTTGTCTTCATTATGGACAAAAGTGTCGGATTGATGGCCGTAGGTAGGTGTTGATGCCCTGTCACCTGACGATGAAGTGTGTGCAACAGGACGTAACATAAAACAGCCCAGGCTATAGGCGAGCATGGGTTCTCGTTGCAATGCCGACTCTTCATCTACTTCCCGCCACTGGTTGTTTTCGTCCTTTATCCAAAAACAACTGCTTTCTATCTCCCAGTTTTTGAGGAGTTTTACAAGTCTTGTTTGTCCGTAAACGCGATGCAGTGAGCCGACAACCATGTCAAGACCTACCGGAATTGTCAGAAGCATTTTGCCGTCCGGTTTAATGATTTTACTCATCTGGTTCATTATTTCCAGGTCGTCGTCTATTCCCTCTTTGGTTACTCCGTATCTACCTACCAGTCCGGAGTGTTCGACTGACGAACAATTGATTATTAAATCATAACTTTGCGGCGTCCAATCCTGCTGCAAAAAATCGCCCTGAATGAAGTGTATATCTCCCAGACCGTCAAGAGAGACTGTAAGGGGAGTCATATCTATCGCTGTTATCCGGTATCCGAGCTGAGTTGCGAAACGTGTCAGTTCGGCGGTTTGGCCGCATCCGAAGTCAAGAAGCCTTGATCCTTTATTATGGTTATTTGTCATTTTCGTAAGCAGGCTTTTTGTGGAGCCCCACTCAACATCTCTGTCCCCTTTTAGGTCCGGTTTTAATCTGTGTATTTGCTCTGCAAATTGTGCTGAATCCGGATTTTCAGGATCTTTGTTCAGGGCGTTTTTTGCTTCGACTTCCGCTTCCAGTAATCGACCGAGCCGAGCCAGGCATACTGCTCGTCCGAAGTGAGCATCAATACTGTCTTGAGAATGGATCAGAATCTTTTCGAATTCCTTTAGTGCCTTTACAATATGACCCTGATTCAGAAGCGTCTGTGCATGTATGATTTGATTTATTGTATTTCCTGTTTCGAAGTTATCAACATTAACCGGCAGGTGTGTGTCTTTGTCGAGTTTTTTGTGTTTCGGGGTGAACTTAGCTATGCAGAAACCAAATTTTTCCTTTGAATGAGTTATCAGTTCAAACCGTTTATCCTTCTGTATCTCCTGGAAACTATGATGATGTTTGACATGGTAAATATCGTCCAGGGCAATATAACATTCTCCTTGCAGGTTATCTATGAGGTGATTAAATTCGATATTACCCATGTGGCCGCCGCTGTCAAGAAGGACAAAATCCGGCTTAAAGTCGAATACTTTGAGACATTGATATAGCAAATCGTCGGGCAGACTGGGAAAATTTGTCTCGTTATAGTAAAGCTCGGCTCTGTTTTCTTCTTTGTGGTCAACGAAAATACCATCATAATCGATATCTGTTATCGTCTTTCGGGCTATTTCCTCCTTGCTCGGCAACATCGCCCGCGGAACGGACAGGCCGTTAAGTGCATTGACCTTTATGTTATTCGTCTCGAAATATTGTTTCGCACGAGTATAATTTTTAGGATTAACTTCGATAGTAAAAAATATTGCATCAACAATACCCAGTCTTTGCAGCGATTTTGTGATTATAGTCGTGGTGCCGGTGCCAAGATAAGTTCCAGTCTCAATAATCTTTCTTGGTTTGATTTTACTGAATAATTCTTGAATTTTTTCACCGAACGAAGATTCTGCACCAACATTAACTCCAGTTTTGACATAATCAGCGGCTATCTTAACCTTTTTGGAAACTTTGTCTGTGAGTTCCGAAGGTTCTTTCTGACAGGCTTTTTGTGCTAATGATTTTCGGAAACTTTCCATTACTTCAGGATGAGAGCCCTCAAAAGGTACAGTCTGTGAATTGATATCGCCAGTCCAGATGGGATATTTTGAATCAATCTCCTGCCTGTTCGCCGGCATCCATTTCAGGAAACATTCTTTATACCATTCAAGCAGGTCGATATTCCAGTTCTTTCCCCAGCCGTATCTGCAATAAAGCTCGATTTTCTGTTTTACTTGTTTATCTAAGACATAGCTGTAATGGTAAAAAATTATTCCCATTTGTTTTGTCTGGGTTCCATCCAGCAGGTGCATTTGTTCGGTGGTTTTATCGGAGTCGGGCCAGAGCATTGTTGGTGGCCGGTGTGACGTAAACAGGGCGCCGGGAACATACTTAAACAGCCTTCTGTAATGGCACCATTGTTTATAGAATGCGGGTGAAACGAAGATGTATTCCAGACCTTTCCAGAAATTGTCCGGGATGAAATTAACCTGTGTAATTGACGGTTCTTTTTTAATAATTTCCTTTATTTTCTCAAGATGCTCTCTTTTGTAAACCTCGTCGGAATCTATGAGCCAGATATAGTCCCCCGTGACATATTTCAGGGCCTCATTTTGCATCTCACATTTTTCCGGCCATCTGCCCTGGATAAGCCTGATTTTATTTTGCGGGTCCGGGAAAGACTGTATAAATTCTACTGTTCCATCAGTAGAGCTGCCATCCGGATTGGCTGCGAACATGCAATTTTCAACGGCGCCTTCTATTATGATTATCTCGTGTGCAAAATCATAAACCGACTTCAGGCTGTATTCGATAAAGGGCATTCCATTCAGGACGATCATTACGAACGAAAACTTAGGCTCATGTAGCAACTTAGGCTGATCGATAGAATGCGATATTGGCGAAATAATTTCGTCTCGAAGGTTTGTCTTACTATTTCTTGGATCAAAGGAAATAAGCGATTCTGCAGAAGACGAGTTTTCGTTATTGACGGTCGTTATCTGGTTATTGTTCCGTTCATATTCATTGATTGCCTGTCTGAGTCTTTCGAGCAGATTTTTAGCACCGCTGTGTTCGGGCTGGAACCTGAGTTCTGTCTCACAGGCTTGTAGAGCCGAATATAATTTACCGGCCTGTGTGTAGGCGGCGGCCATAGCAAAATTCAGGTTGGACATATCGGGACAATCCGAGTGTACTTCATTAAAATAATTCAATGCCTCCTGCAAATTGCCGTCACGCATAAATTCGATACCCATTTTGAGAAGTTCTTCCGCTATTTTATCCTGATGAGGTTGCAGGATTCCCTCGGGACAGGATTTGGCCAATCTGATAATTGCCTTTGATTTGTGGTGATCAGGTTGTAATTTTAGCTCTTCGGAACCTGCTTTAGCCGCCTCAATCGTCCTGCCCAGCCTGAGTAGGATGTTGGCTCTTCGGTAATTGAAATTCGGCCGATTTTCTCCTGCTTCCAGCAGCAGGTCCAGATACTCAAGCGCATCTTCTATTTTCTCCTGTTGTTCAAGCTCGGCAGACCTCTTTTGGAAATGCTCGGTTATTAAATCCAGCCTGTCACGGTTCGGGCCATTTTTATATGCGAGAGGAGCATACCGTTTTGCCATGTCCCATATCCCCATATTGCAGTAGTTAATTACGTGCCATGGATATAGACTTGCTATGGCTTTATCCTTAAGCAAACGTATAGGTTCCGGTGTATCGGTATTGTTGCAAAGACGCTCAATTGCGGCCTTTCTCGATGTCATCAGCTCTTCCCTGATTTCCGCCTGATAGCTATACGCTGCCGGATGTACTGCATATTTCGACACAAAACATGATATGTGTCGAATGGGAAAGACGGCGCCGAGTCTTGCCCAGATTTCGAATTCGCCGCAACCGCTGTATTGTGAAAGTTTGACTGCATCGTAACATTTTTTTCTGAAAAAACTGGCGCTAAACGGGGGCATTATTTCGGAGCAGATATATTTCTCATAATCCCATTCTTTAGCTTTAACCCAGCCGGTGATATTGCCGTCGCAGTCAGTATTATAATGGTCACCGTATATCGCTGCCAGTTCAGGATTTTCCGTCAAGTTCCTGACGGCCCAGGAAACTGCATTTGGCAGCAATTCCTCATCGGACAAACATGAACCAAAAAATTCTCCGCGTACTCTTGAAAGACAGCGAAAAAATGCGTCTCCCGGTCCTGAGTCCGGTTCGGAGACAAGATTAATTTGGTCTCCGTAACTTTTAAGTAGTTCGAGTGTTCCGTCGGTAGACTCGCCGTCCTGCACAATGATTTCAATGTTCGGATAGTCCTGTGCAAGAATACTGTCAATCGACCGCCTGACGGATTTTGCGCGGTTTTTCACGAATGAAAAGATGGATACAAGCGGGTATTTATTAGATTCTGTTTGCACAAATCGGTCCTTTATCAAAGAAATTGACTCTGCTGTTAAAAAACTCTATCGCTTGTTTGTATCGGTTGGGTGTTCCGATATCGATTATTTTCTCGTTGGTTATAAAAGCGTGACTGTTCCGGCCGGCCAGTTGCGGAAACAGGTCATATTCCAGCGAGTACTTCATACCAGCAGGTATCATTGGAAGAACCTCTTTTTGAAAGAGATAGATACCTGCATTAATATATCCATGTTTATCAATGTCTTTTTTTTCTTCGAAGCCGATGATCCTCTGCGAGTCATCCAGAAAAACAGAACCGTAACTTTCCGTATTTTCAGTACCGGTTACGACCATTGACATCAAAGCTTCTCTGTCCGAATGGAATTTAAGAAATTCGGTCATGTCGGCGGTACAAAATGAATCGCCATTGGTGACAAGGAAAGGATTGCTTATTATTAAATATTGAGCATTCTTAATAGCGCCAGCCGTTCCCAGTGGGCTCTTTTCTTCTGATATAACAAACTCGAGTGAGCTATTATTATGAATGAAATGAGCAAGAATTACCTCCGATTTATAACCGGCGCACAAGACAAATCTTTCGAAACCGAATCTGCTGAAATATCCTGTAAGAATATCGAGAAAAGGCTGTTGATTTATCAGGGCCATCGGTTTGGGACGGTCATTGATAATTGGCGCAAGCCGATTGCCCATTCCTCCGCAGAGGATGACAACGTCTATTTCCTCAATTCTCTTTTTATTAATGGTCATTATTCGAGTATAGAGTTATTTGACTTCCCAGTGTTTCAAAATGGAAGGGGACGTACAGGAGATTTTTCAGAGCCTCTTTGACTGCCCGTTGCTTTCGTGGCGGAACAAATAAAAGCATAAAGCCGCCGCCTCCTGCCCCGCATAATTTCCCTCCGATTGCTCCAGCTTTTATTGCTGCATCGTACATATCGTCTATGACACTCGTGGTTGTTTTGCTCGATAGACTTTTTTTCAGCTTCCATGACTCGTCAAGCAGCTCACCGAAACGTTCTATTCTCTCACGGTGGTCGTTAAGAATATTTACAGCTTCCTTAACCATGTCCTTCATCGCACTCAGTTCGGAAGTTTTCTGTGAAGTATTGTTAATCTGTTCGGTTGCGATCTCGGAAGCAGTCCTGGAAAATCCGGTAAAGAACATCATCAAATGATTCTGAAGTTCCTTTATCCTTGATAGCTCTATTGTGATAGGATGTACGGAAAAAGCCGCTTTGCCGTTAAATTCTATCAGGTTGAGTCCACCAAAAGCAGCGGCCACCTGGTCCTGTGAACCCACCGCCTCTCCGATGACATTCTGCTCGATACAAATTGCGTTCGAGGCGAGTTGTGCCTTGTCGACCATTCTGCCGGTCAATGCATACAAGGCGTTCAAAAGGCCGACAGTAAAGGCAGAGCTCGAACCGATACCGGACCGTGCGGGCAAATCACCTGTATGCACCATTTCTATACCCTGGTCTATTCCAAGGAACCTGAGAGACTCCCGTACCGCCGGATGCCTGATTTGAAGAAGATTATCTACTTCCTCACGCAGCCTGTATCTTATGAGGTATTTATGATCGAAAAACTGGGGTAGATACCGGCAATTTATGTAGCAATATTTATTTATGGTCGTATTCAGCACTGCACCGCCATTGTCCCTGTACCATACAGGGTAATCCGTACCGCCGCCAAAGAACGAGATACGATATGGCGTTCTGCTGATAATCATCGATTATCCTTTTTAACCGGTTTTCGATAGACTTTTTCTAATGATTTTAATTTTTCTATACTGCAAATTTCGTGCCTGTGGTCAAAAAAGCCGTTTATCAACGACCATGCCATCCGAACCGGCAAACATGTAAAATTATCAGACATCTTCAATGCTGCAATCATTGTAAATATGCCCCCATCATTTGCTTAAAGAGCCCCAAAAAAGATCAAATTAGGTCTGCCGAAGCATCTCTATGTGATAATATAGGACTTTCCACGGGCCACCAGATACCGAACTGCGGCTCATTCCATCTGTATGTATATTGTTTCGATGGTTCGTAGTAAGTTGACTGCTTGTAATGGAAAATTGTCAGTTCGCTCATAACCAGATGAGCATTTCCGTATCTCGGCGGAACCAAAACCTGAAGATTATTCCTGTCGGACAGAACAAATGACTGCCACTTGCCGAAGTCCTTCGATTTGGTATCACAATTAACCACGACAAAATAAAATTTACCGTACAAACAGGATATCAGTTTCCATGTACAGTCGTCGCCATGAATGCCGCGCAACACGTTCCTCGTGGAGGTTGAAATATCGTCCTGGACAAAATTTACATCAATGCCTTTTCCCCTGTATAACTTCTCATTATATGTCTCTATATAGCGGCCGCGGTGATCTTCGAAAGGATCAGGTTGAATAACTAAAACCCCATCCAGTTTTGTTTTTTCGACTTTTATCATAATCAATCCGCTCTTTTCATTTCGGCTCGAAAAATATGGAACTAATAACCATTTATATATCTGGTTTCCGGCGTGTCCCTATACATACATATGCTTATTTTT
The DNA here is from genome assembly GCA_964556885.1 of uncultured Pirellulales bacterium. Taxonomy (GTDB): domain Bacteria; phylum Planctomycetota; class Phycisphaerae; order Sedimentisphaerales; family Anaerobacaceae; genus CAZKYP01. The sequence continues at coordinate 19,764 of CAZKYP010000001.1, forward strand.
TGCTTTTCCCCTGTTTTTGATATCCTTCAATAAATCATCGAACTTCCGGCGAAATTCATTTAATCGCTCAATTTGCATCTTGTATGGTTTGATATAAAATCTGTCATTGTTGTGATAGTGAAAGCCCGGCGTCCGCCAGAGATTGTCGATGTCCATTTCGTCGATGAATAGCCGGTCTTTCATCGCCTGCTCGAAGACCGATGTACCGGGCAATGGCATAAGATTCGTAACATATACTTCATCGACATCAATCTCTTTTATCATGTCGTACGATTCCTGAAGCGTCTGCGGAGTCTCCTCCGGGAAACCGATTACGAAATATGCCTTCAAATATAGATCCTGATATTTTCTTAGTAATCCCACCACTTCGTAAATCCTGTCCCGTGACAGATGTTTGCCGATTACCTTATTGCGAATAAAATCCGACCCGCTTTCTATGGCAATGGCGCCTCTTACCCAACCGGCCTGGACCATCGCGTCCGCTGCTTCATGGTCAAGTGGTGCGACGCTCAAACCATTCGGGGTTTCGAATTGGATATCGAGTTTTCTCTCTATAATTTCATTACAAATCGTAATTATGTGCTTTTTTTTCAGATTGATATTATCATCCATAAAGCTGAAGTGGTTCAGACCATAATAGTCATGCAACATTTGCATCTCGTCAACCACATTTTCGGGATTCCTAAATCTGATTTTCGGCCCCATGACCATATACATCGAACAGAAATTACACCTGTTTGGACAACTCCTGCTCGATATGATCGGAACTGTCATACCAAATGAAAGCTGCTTTGGATTGTGCCAGTGGGCTATAGAGTGATAATAGTCCCTGAAATTAATCAAATCGTAAGCAGGGAAAGCCAGATCGTTCAAATCTTCGATGAAATTTTTCTTGGCGTTTACAATCACCTGACCATCTTTACGATACGCAACTCCTTCCAGCCCGGACAATCCACCGAGGTCGTCTTTATTAATGGCTTTTGCTATAGTGACAATCTGTTGTTCTCCCTCGCCGATTACCACGTAATCTATCGAAAGGCAATTGGTAATGATTTGCTCAGCAAATATTGTCGGGTGCATTCCGCCAATGACAATTGGAATATGGTTGTATTCTGCCCGTACCCGCTCCGAAAATTTCAGTATTGGTGGGAATTGTCCGGAAAACAGACAGCCAAAACCAATAAGTAAGGGGCGAAACTCAGCTATGTGCTGAAGAATGATCTCTTCACAGAAAGTTGTTCTGTAAGTATTCTTCTCCCAGGGTTTATAGATATTTAAATCGAGTATTTTCACTTCAATCCCGTTACACTGTAAAGCAGCGGCAAGATATAAAAGTGAAGTGGGGGGTATGTATTCCTTGTTCGGCAGAAAATCGAGCGTTGACGGATTGACCAGTAATACGCCCGTATGTTCTTTTTTATCAATCCTTTTCATTATGTTAAACTCTCCTGTTTTAACATCTACTTGATCGGTCTCCAGACCACGTAAGAATGAGAATCATCGAAGAAATTGCCGAGTTGCTGATGATGAACCTTAATTATCTCAATCCTGCCCTGTTCCTGAAGTTGACGCAGGTGGGTCAAAAAGCCATTCAAGTAGTTCTTTCTCTTATGATATTTCAATGCCAGATAGTCCGGCAGGGCGTCCTGGTTATAAAGCTCTATAATTCCCTCTATATTTGCACACAGTTCTGGAGACCTTTTCAGGATAAATTCCAGAAAAGGCCCGAAGTTATCTCCGACCTGTTCCAATGCCCCGAAAGTAAAGATTGCACTGTCGGGTTCTATCTGTATGTTTTCATCCGGGCTGAAAAAATCAAAATAACCGCCTGTGATAGACCAGTTATAGTGTTTAACCAATAAACTTATAATTTCCTGTGAGGTTTGCGTCCAGTCGAAGCCGTAGAGCTTTTTATCTGGAAAAATTGTTGCCAGGTAGGCAAGATGCTGTGCTGCTCCACAACCGAACTCATAAATATTTTTCACGTTTTGGAAAAATTTCTGAAAAAACCAGCTTCGAAACAGTTTAGTAGCGTTTACGAAAAAATTCTCATCGAGCGGAATAACATATTTCAGGTTAAGCCTGACTGAGACGTGTTTTCTGAAATATTTTGGAAATAACTTATCTATGTCAAAACCGGATTCGATTAATTCCTGTAAGTTTTCACCCCATCCTTTTTCCCATGCCGAGATTCTTTGTGGGCCTGTGACGGTTATTTCTTCGGAATCTATGAATTTAAGAAGTTTAAGGATTAATTGTTCTTTTTTCTCTCCGTCGATTATTCTATATCGAAAATCCGACTTCTCGATATGCTCTGCACAAAACTGTATGATTTCTTCTTCTGTTGCACCGAAAAGTTCGGCGAAATCTTTCCCTGTAAGATTATAAAATTTTTCACTATCGGCCATTTACACAATCCTTTGTTCCGAATACGAGCATCAGATAACATTTATATGACGTGGCGGATTGGCCATTTCATAGAGATACCCGTTGATTGAGTGCTGTTTACAGCAGAATTTCTGACACTTGTCCGTCTTGATTTCATCGTAAAAACGGTCGATAACCTGTCGCCACTGTTCGCTCTGCCAGATTTCCCCGAAGCGTTTCTCCTTCAGGTCACCCAGACAATACCTTTCATCCCGCCAACAGAGCTGACAGGGATACATTTTACCGTCTGCATCTATGTGTGTTTCGAATTCCACACCGTAACATTTTTTATAAGTCCGGGCAGGCGTGCTGACATTCATGAAATAATCAAGGTATTGCTCATTAAGGAAGACTTTGAAGTTTTCATCCTCCAGCGCCTTTGCCTCGGTAAACTTATCATTGTATTTCTGGTGGAAGGAGTTGCGCTGCCAGTGGTGATTTTTATTATGCCCCATCACAACAGACGGACAGGGTTTGAAGGCGTTAATCCCGATATTCTTGAGCAGGCGGGCAGTCTCTGCGATATAGGGAGTACTAAAGTCGAAAACGATATATGTTGCTATAATCACGACATCAAGGTTATCCCTGTCTCTTATCTTTACCGCTTCTTCCAGGGCATTGATAACAGAATGAAAATGTGACTCGGGGCAGCCATGTAGCTTTGCATAAAATTCGGCATTATGTGCCAGGGAACTGACCCGCAAAAATGACAGGCTGGATTCAACCTTCTCCAGGATTTCCTTATTCAGAAGCACACCGTTTGTGACCAGACATATATCCATACCGGCTTTTTTACCAGTTACAATAGCGTCGGGGACTGCCTTGTTAAGCAGCGGCTCACCCGTTCCCTGAAGCTCACAGCATTTGACACCGGCTTCACCCATATCATGAAATATTTTTATGAGCAAATCTTCAGGAATAGACAAATTCTTGAATCCGAGATGCTCTACGTAGCAGTAGAAGCATTTCTGATTGCATCGATTTGTGGCGCTGACTTCCACGTACAACGGCGGAAACTTCTTGCCTTCTTTCCACTTTTGCAATGTATCGAGATGGTGGAAGATTCCGTGCAGACCGTCATAAGCGCCAAGCTTTATTCGTTGCGATTTTTTCTTTTTATCAGGTTCCACTGGACATACACTCCTTTGGCGTAGATTTTTTTACATCATTATTAATTCTGGCAAAACGGTCCTGCATAAAACCGGTGCCGTCTATATTATGCACAATGCCGGCTTTCTTTAACTCGACCTCGATAATTTTAAGGCGTTTATTCATTGTCTCGTCGTCAATCTTGTCGTCCCTGTTTGATGAGACGGCGCCGGGAGCGTCATAATATTTGCTGACCAGAGCATACGCGGGCTTATAAACTCTCAGGAAATCAATCGTCTCCATGAAGTCACTTTCAGTCTCCGATGGAAAACCGACAATAATATGTGTATCGAAGGCTCTGAAATTCAAATCAATCATCAGGCCGAATACCTTATCCAAATCCTTTCTGTTGTACTGACGCTTCATTGCAGCGAGGATCCTGTCTGATGCCGACTGGATCGGAAGGTTGATATGTATCAGCCAGCCGTCTTCGATAAACTGCTTCATATCATCGTAAAAATCCAGGAAGTTCTTAGGATGATAGTTTTGCAGGGCATAGACGGTCTGGGGATATTCGCAGCGCAGACGTCGGATAAGTTGTGGAAGGGAAGAGCCTGTGTCGATTCCATACATTCCGAGGCAGTCACCAAGAAGGATAATGCGACGCTGGCCCTGTTGTTCAATCGGTACGCGGCAGACCTCAACGAGTTCATCTTCGCTTACGCTTTTATAAGGCGGAAAAGCAAGCTTTTCAGTGCAATATACACAATTATATGGACAACCCTGACTAATAAGCAGTTTGAAAAATTGGTCTGCAAAAATAACATCCTCTTCGGGATGGAGTTCTCTGTATTCTGATGCGTCTGTGCAGATCGCATTTTCGTAATAGACCGGTGAGTATTTGTCAAACGAACCGGCTGGGGCGCCGAAATATTCATCGAGAAATTTCCCCTCCTTTTTCCAGGGGATAATTTTACCTTTAAAACTACCTTCAAGAAGCTTCCTGTCTATATCGGGAAGACAACCAAGCGATATGACCTCTCCGGGATATTCCCTGCTGCTGCGTTTTAACTCGGAAATACTGTTGTCGACCACATCTTTTCTATAGCCGCAGGTCCAGACCAGAATAACGTCGCTGTCGTATGGATTGGATACGACTTCGTGACCGGTACTTTTCAAAAAACACCTATAATGCAAAAGGCTTTGCCTGCGGAGGGCACAAATGTTCAGTCCCTTGATATAAACTTTCATTTTTTCAGTTTCTCCACTATATCACAAGATTTATATGACAATCTAATTTAACTTCTTGAGTTTTTATTCCACTTCCAGATATGAAAGTCTCGAAGTCATTGACATACGCTGTATTCGCATTTTGCGCATGTCAATCGCCTCCCGCAACGCGGCCGTTTCTCCCGGGAAAACATTGTCTACCAAGTCGTCGAAAACAAGAATGCTTCCCTTGCAAAGATACGGTTGAATAATTTCAAGTGCTGCCTTTGTAGGGGTATAGATATCCATGTCAAAGACTGCCAGCGAAACAATGGTCTCGGGATGTTTTTCAAGATAAACCGGAAGAGTCTGTACGACGTCACCTTTAATCAGCTCGAATTTCTTTATATGACTGATTGGATTAAGTTGCTCCTGGAGTGTGAGAATTTTATCGAGATGATTTTCATAGTTGCTCGTCACGGCGAAGGCGCCATCTTTACAATTATGATTGGAGCCATCTTGTTCGCACATACCAGTGTGTCCGCGGAAAGTGTCGAATCCTACGATTTTTCGTGTGCGGTTAAAAGGCTCGAATATGCCACGTAACGACGAAAGGATAGACACTGTCTGTCCCCAGCGTGTCCCGAATTCGATAATGATGCCGTGCATATTTACAATCTTTTTGTATATTTCATAGAAAAACAAAAGCCTGGAGAAATTCTTGCTTGTAAGGTATAATCCCAGATTTGACAGAAGCTCATCGTCCGGAATCGGGCTGCTTTTAAGTATTTCAACGAGCTTCATCTGAGTCTCTTTTTCATCCGTACTGGAATGGACAATATTTGAAACATTTTGAGTTTGCTTCGTTTCATTGCTCCTGACGTCGGTATATTCTTTTAATTTCATTTTTTATTCTCTTTCAGTGTTTATTGTTTACTCTTGCAGTAGGAGAATTTCAGCATGGTATTCCTTTCATTGCCATCTCCAGCCTATTGAGCAATTGTCCGGCCGGAAGATTGTCCTTATATAATAACAATTCCGCCTCACATGCCTTTTTTGCATAGCCCAGCTTGCCCAACTGAGCCAGGGCCGTCGCTCTGGCAAATTCCAGATTAGGAAGCCACGGTGAAATTTCCTTAGCCTTGTCCAGGCTGATTAAAGCGTTCTGGGGCTCGCCGGCTTGCAGCTTTGCAACACCGTCTTTCATCAAGTCTGTAAAATTCGGGTAGCTGCCTACAAGAAGATTCATGTAATCATTCGCCTTTTCCTTCTGGCCGGATTCCAGGAACGATGAAATAAGTAATTTGAGAGAACCAACATCGTCGAATGATTTTTCGAGTTTCAATTTGTCGAGTATTTTACCCCAGAAGTTTTCAGGCCTGCAGAGTTCGAATGCTTTGCGTCTGCCGTTTTCAGCTATTGCAATTCGTTCGGAATCGTGTGTCAGGTAATACCTTGCCTTTTCGGCCAGATCTCTTTCATCTTTGAAAGGGACGAATTCCACCATCGGTTCGAACCATCTCGGTGTTTCAGGGTTATCTGATTCCAGCAGCATTGTCCCGCATAAGGTCGACTCCATCAGGCGTCCCTTGTATGTCAGCTTATCACCGGAGCCGCAGAAATTAAGAGATATTTTTGATCGCTTATATATTCCCGCGTATTCCTCGAGAGTGAGTCTGTCCTCCAGTTGGCCGCCGGTTTTATGCACATTGATTCCGGCCGCTCGCAGGGCATTAATGCCTTTAATCCTGTCTTGTTTGTTTATGATGCGGCCGTTAAAACTGATATTGATGTCCCTTTCCAGTTTCGGATCAAAAAATATTGTTGTATCCGATGAAAACGGCAGGCTCATGTATTTGTCCGGGCGGGCGATGTTCTTAAAGCTTTCTATAGGATCCGTGGTGATGCCGACGTCTACCAGCGGCATAATTTTCTCGGCAAGCCTGACTATCAGGTCCGCCCACGTATCGGGCCACATTGCAATAATAGGTATTCTCAGGTTTTTCCTGATAATATACAGAGTCTCGAATGTCGGATTCAGGTAATCGGGAGCACTGGGCAGCCAGACCAGTACGAAATAATCCGGCCGGACAGCTTTGCACATTTGAATCAATTCCGAATCAACAGGGCGTTTGAGGGTAAGGTAATGATCGTCAACCAGAAAAACATCATAGGTTGCAAAATCCCAGCCGTTAAGGGTATCCCATGTGAAGTACGCACAGTTGCTTGGTCCGCGGTTCGGTTCTCCCCTCAGCCACTTGGTGCCCCAGAACAGAAAATGAGGTTTTTCTCTCCGTTTATAATCTGTTTTTGATGCATCCATATAAACGTCCTTTCAGACAAGGTCGACAGGCTTAAACGTTTGCATACTGGTTTCTTTTTATTACCTGATATCCTTTGATCAATTCTGTTATGCCGTCATCCAGTGAATAGACTGGCTTGAATCCCGCCGCTTCTATCTTCTCGTTGCTTACTATATAATTCCTTTTGTCCGGGTCCAGTCCAACTTTAGCCTCGACAAAATAGAATTTTGGAACCTGCTTTTGAATCCGCTCGCACAATTGCCATTTGCTCAGGTTGGCGTCGCTCAGCCCGACATTATAAGGCTGGTCTTTCATGCGATTGAAGTTGTCCAGGCAATGCAGAAAAACCCTTGCCACATCGCGTATATGGATATAGTTCCGCATAAAATGTGCCTGATAAAGAACGATATAGCCGTCATTAACAGCGCGATATGTAAAGTCATTGACCAGAAGGTCCAGCCGCATTCTCGGGCTTATACCGAAAACCGTAGCCAGCCTTAACGTAATTACATCACCATCGGATAACAAATCTTTTTCTATATCCACCTTTAGTCTGCCGTAAAGCGAAACAGGCTTAAGTGGTGTATCTTCAGTACAATGAATACCTTCCTGACCAATCCCATATCCGCTGTTTGTTGTCGGAAAAACAATCATCTGGTTTCTGCTTCGCAGCTCGAGAATCATTTTTATAGCATCGTATATGATCGATTTGGCTTCGATTGGAAATTTATCACAAAGTGGTGCACCCGTAAGGCACGCAAGAGGCAGGATAACGTCGGCTTTTTTAATATGTTTCGAAATCAGGGATTTATCTCTGACATCGCCGCGAATTATGTCGAGATGTTTACTGTGACAGCAATCCAGCAGTGACGCCTGGTTGTACATAAAGTTGTCAATAACAGTGACATCATGGCCGCTGCTCAGTAATTCCGGGACCAGAACAGAGCCAAGGTATCCTGCACCGCCTGTAACTAAAACTTCCATGTCGACCTTTTTAACGTTACTAATTCCATTCCACGATTGTGTTTACGATACTTTCTTTATCAAGTCCGAGTTTACAATGAATATCTTCCCGTATCCCGTATGTATATAAATGGTCATCCGATACGGCCAGCCGCTTCAATGGAACAGATACACCGGCATCAGTTAGAATTTCGGCAACGATACTTCCGAGTCCGCCATTGATTGTATGCTCTTCGATTGTTATTGCCTTTTTTATGTTTCTTACAGCTTGAAGAATGCTCTTCGTATCGATTGGTTTGAGCCTATACAGTTCAACAACCTGCGCTTCAATTGAATACTTGACAAGTTCCTTGGCGATCTCGAGCGCCCTGTGTACCATCATGCCGGTAGCGATGATACAAATATCCCAACCTTTCTTAAGGACGGAAAATCCTTTATCTATATTTTCGTTTTCTTTATGCAGCAGGGGGTATTTGCCCCTGTCGAGCCGGCAATAAACGGGTGTTTTGGCTCGAAGAGAGACGTCAACAAGAGCGGCTGCCATATTCGTGTCAGCCGGACTGTATATGTGCATATTTGGAAGAGCACGCATAACGGCGATATCCTCGGTGGCGTGATGGGTCGGTCCGTCTACACCGTATGCATAGCAGGGCCCCACACCTATGAGAGTTACAGGCAGATTCATAGCGCACAAATCGATTTTCAACTGCTCGTAGCAACGCAGTGTAATAAAAGAAGCTATGCTGTACACATAAACCTTCTTGCCTGCTAAGGCCATACCGGCCGCGACTGAAATAAGATTCTGCTCTGAGATGCCGCCGTTGATAAACTGCTTCGACAGGTCCGCTCGGAATTTATCCAGACTCGGGGCGCCGTATTCATTGGACATAAAAATTATGTCAGGATCAGATTTTGCCCGAGTATATAGTTTCTGGATAAATGCGTCTCTCATATTAGTTCCAAATACTCTATATCTAACCGCGTTCCAATTCTTCTATCGCCATTTTAATTTCTTCCTTACGGTTTAAGGAACGGACATGCCATGTCGGATCATTTTCCATAAAGGAAATGCCTTTACCTTTGACTGTTTCGGCGATGATAATCAACGGCGTGCAGGTATCTCTCGAACGGGCATAGCGAAAAGCCCCGTCAAGCTGGTTAAAATCATGTCCGTTACATACGACAGTTTCCCATCCGAAGGACTTCCACTTGTCACCAAAAGGCTCAAGGCCCGTGAAATTGTCTGTGAAATCGATTGATCCGATGTGATTTCTGTCCACAATAGCGACTATATTGTCTAATTCATGTTTGCCGGCAAACATGGCGGCTTCCCAGACCGAGCCTTCGGTACATTCGGCATCACCCATCAGTACGAACTGGAAGTGATTTTTGTTATCCATTTTCGCGGCCAGAGATATACCGGCCGCAATTCCAAGTCCATGACCGAGAGAACCGCTTGTGATTTCAACGCCGGGTATAGCTCTGTCCGGATGTCCGCCGAGAAAACAGTCACCTCGTCGGTAGCGGGTTTCGAGCCATGATACGGGGAAAAAACCGAGGTCCGCCAAAACGGCATACAGGGCGGTTTCGCCGTGTCCTTTGCTTAACAAAAATCGGTCCCGGTCTTCCCACTCTGGGACACTCGGGTCAACATTCAAATTGTGACCATAGTATAGAGAGACCAGAATATCGACACAGGAAAGTGACGAAACTATATGCCCTCCGGTGCTTATACACATTTGTAATACTTTTTTGCGTATTTGATTCGCTTTGTGTTCCAATTCAACCGCATTCAGATGAAGTTCTTTTAATGAAGCGATTATCGTTTCCATGTTACGTTTAGTGGTATCTTCTTTTATAATCTTCAATATTAATCTTCAAACCTTTCTCATGACCAGTCTGAGACTGCTTGTTAAAAGCTCTTCTTCACTATAGTCTTGCAGCTCACTTAATATATCTGGTGTCAGTAGTTCCAAATGTTTGAAGTTCATTCCAAATCTGATATGTACCGGACTTACAATTTGAAAAAGATCAGCTACTATTGACTTGTATTCTCTGGTGCTGATCTGGTTATATCCATCTGAATAAATATAATCGATATGAGATCCAATCGGGGCTGATTGAATGATCTCTTTGCAGCGATCTTTGTAGTATGATTTCATTCCTTCGGCGTTCTTTTTTCTAAGATGAATCCAAGGATCGTTCGGAAAAATTGTCTCTTTATGGTGACCAAAAGCCGAGTTCCACAACGGAGCCGCAAAACAATAAATAATTCCTCTTTTTGCAGTAACTCTTACCATTTCTTCAAGCGCGTCCTTCGGATTTAAGACATGTTCTAATGTCGCCATGGAACAACAAATATCAAAGGAATTGTCCTTAAATGGTATTTTCTCAGCCGAACCTCTGACATATCTTATCCGGGGATGTGGATAACCTTGTCCCACATCTTCTATTATATCTAATCCTGTTACTTCTTTGGCTCCCATACAGGCGAGCAAATCACATTCCAATCCCCTATTGCACCCTACATCCAGAACGGTTTGATTACGGATGTCAACATATTTCCTCATATCATTCAGTAAATTTTGATGATAGCTTTTTTGTTCTTTTTCCTGTTTTGTGCTTTCTTGTTTATGGGCTAATCTATCAAAACTACCTTTGTCCAGGAAAGCCGCTCTGTTTACGAGGATAAAGTTCTTCTCGACAGGTATGACTATTTTCACCTTTAGATTTTCAAGCCGTTCTATTACATTATCGAGCAGATTTTCATCTAATTGGCACTGGCTGAAAATCGTATATTCACCTTTTGCTTCCTGGGCCGCCAGGAGACATAACTGCACGAAATCAAGTCCTGCCGGAGGCTTAATTATTTTAATGTCGTCGATAATGGTTTTTATGTGGGATTCGTCAATCGCAACTGAGCTGTTATTGATAATTATGAGTTCGTACAGGCCGGGTAGGCTGGTTGCCAATAGTGAGTGCACGTAATTATATGCGTTTGGACAGTCAGTACCTATAAAAAGAACAATAGAGCATCGTTTCTTGACCCGGTCTGTTCCGTAACCGGTTGCTGTCTTGACGCTATTAATGACTTTGGTGTTGTTTGGTTGAACACAGAGCACTTGTAAAGCTCCTAAAAACAGTTATCCAAGGTTACCTTTTTAATAACTTTTCTTACTCTATAATAAGACAATCGCTTCATTTTGATGTCCTACGATTTTTCCAAGGTAATTTATTGTTCTTGTTAGATATTGATAAAGACCGGAACGAAATTGTTGATCCAGTTCTATCTCCTCCTTTCTCAAGAACACGCTTGATTGAACCGTGACTTTCCATTAATATCCACCCCATTAGTTACTTTACTGTAAATCAATATTATTTCGATAAGTTCCGACTATTTTTCTGCCTATGCGGACTTGACAAAGCTTATTGGCGGCGTCGGCCTTCTGGCATTCCAGAGACAAATATAAACTGTCATATAATTCCCGGAGCCGTTTCCAATGATCTTCATAACCGGAATGTTTATGTATCCCGGCCTGTGTTATTTTCTGTACGAGTGAATCCGTCTGTGTGCCGAGCAGTTTGATTTGTTCGCCGGAAGAATTACCATGTTGAACCAGCTCGATCTGTTTTTCCAACATACTCTGTAATTCTCTCAGCATTTGTTCTTCGGTGGTTGTATTCATCAAATTTCTATTTTTGCCAGTTTTTCCTGTGCCAGACTGTGTTCGACTTCTTCCAGCAGATTGGATGCATCCTTATGACCTGAATCCAGCGTCAGAAGGTCATAAAGTACCTGTTTTGACTGCTCCAGCTTTCCGTCTTTCAGATATAACGCTGCAAGCGGGAACATTACAGACGTATCACCCGGATGCATATCCAGATACACCTCCAGATAATGAGTAACCTGTTCGAAGGAACCCATCTGGCTGGAAGTTTGAAACAGTCCAAGGAGAGCCGCGATATTATCGCTGTCAAGTTCCAGGCATTTCAGATACATCTCGAACGACCGTCTGTAATCGCTTTTTTTCTGTGCCACCAGGCCCAGACCGGCGTAAGCCTTGGCACAGTTTTTATCGAGTCTGCATGCAACCTTGAAAGCGGCTTCCGCGTCTTCGAGCATATTTTCCTGTAGAGCAATAACTCCAAGCCCGACATAAGGACCAGCTTCATCAGTGGCAAGAACCGCCGCTTTTTCGTAATATTTTTTTGCCTGTGTGTAATTACCCAAAGAAGTGTGACAATCCCCCAATTCCTGTAATACTTCATAATGTTGCGTAGAGTCATGCTGTTGGTCGATATCGTTTTGGGTTATGTCCATAATTTTTTCCCACAAGTACTCCGGAGATTTTCACTTGTTCCGGTAAGTAATCCGTTTCAGCGACATCCGGAAAAATATTCCATTTCATTGTTAAGTATCTGTTCAGCCGATTCGAGCAGTTCAATTGCCGAATCGAAATTATTCTCGTTTCGTTTAATCTTCGCCTCTAATAAAAGCGTATCCACAGAGGGTCTTTGATTGTTAATTTCACTGTTGAGTATCGCTGCTCTTCTTAAATCTCCGGCTTTATAGAATGCCTTTGCGGCCATAGTCATCATCCACAACCGGTTCCGATGGTTGTCAGCAATGTGCTCAAACAATTCGGCCGCTTCCAGCCATTCTCCATCCCGGCCGGCCGATTTAGCCTGTTGGAGTAAATTGTCGAACTGGAAAGGATACTCCTTAAAGTCCGGTTTTCTTACGGCTATTCCGGAAGCCTTTAAAGATTCATATACTGGTAAATCAGGCCTGTTTTTTCTGGCAATAAGCAGGTCTTCTTTACGAATCACCGCCGCCCAAAGTTCATCTGTCGATTCTTCAAGCTCAAGTACCTGCCGGTCAACTGGATTGTTGATCATTGCGTATAGCGGGATTTCGATCCATAGATCCTTTATTGGATATCTGTCAGATACTATTCCGATATAATCCCCATCACATTTTTCAAGAACCGCATCAATACGTCGGGCTGAAGATGCTGTTTCATCTACTGGTATGAAAATCAGGTTGGGCATATCGGTATTTAATTTGGCAAACTCGGACTTTGGCATGGGTATATATATTTTATATGGGTAGAACGTACACCGCCAGATAGTAAGTATGGCCGTAGCAGTCTGTATGTCTACGTGGTCGGAGAGAAATATGAGTGACATATCCTTAATCTTAGGCCAGGGTTTGGCCGGTCTGGTTGTTCGTATTGTCAGTACGTTCCAGAAATATTTGTTTGTATCTTTACGCTGCTGAACCGATATTCTGTCACAGTCACCCATCGGGTGGTAATATTCACCGGTGATTTCATGGACATGATGAAAATCAGAAAAGAAGACCAGCCGACGAGCCATATCCCAGTCAATTAGAACATTTAGCTGCTCGTTGTAAGGCCCGGTTTTATCAAGCAAATCCAAACGGTGCATCAGGCATACGTGCAAAACGTGATTGAATAATAACATAAGGAAACGGTCGAAGTCCCGGCTGACCTCGACAACTTTACTTAAGACCTGCCGTGTGCCGTCCGACATAACTTTACAGTAAACTTTGTAGAAGTCGCTGTAGGCGACCTGGCAATCGGTATCTCCTTCGAGGGCATCGACCAGTGTCCGGATATGATTGGGGTAATATATATCATCGTCGTCAAGGTATGCAACATATTTACCTTTGGCCCTTTCAAGGGCTTCATTTAGAGAATGGGCCTTGCCGCGGTTTTCCTTTCTGTTGATAAATATCAATCGTGGATCTTGAAATGAACGAATTATATCACTAACATCATCACCACCGTCGTTGACCACGAGTATCTGCATATTCTCGTAGCTCTGACCAAGAACGCTGGCCAGCGCCTTATGCAAATATTGGGGGCGGTTGAAAGTCGAAATAAGCACGCTAACCACCGGCCCGGCCATTTTCTCATAATTTTCCGACATTCCAGGAGTATCTTACTTTCTCTTCGTAACAATGATTTATGTGATCCAATTATTCTCGAATATCCGAGAACCAGTAACAGCGGGATGTTTATATTGCTTGATATTGGAATTTTGCGAACTGTTACTTTGCGCGGCCGCAGTTTGTTGCGAATCTATTGAGGTCTCAATCTGAGTAAAAATATCGTTGATCTTGTTCAACTGTTTATTCAACGAATACTTTTCTTCTACAAAACTACGATACCTGTGCGGCTCGTACGGCCCGGAGCAAATTTGTTCGCAAAATTCTTCAGCGATATTGAATAAAAATTCGGAGGGGAACGTTTCGCTCGCTCCCGGAAAGTTATGTATTACGGGTTTCAAACCGCAAGCCATCGCTTCCAAAAGTCCCATGCCCTGACTCTCGATAAGGCTGGTCGAAACGATGTAATGTTTGTCCCTGAGCCATGCATTGACGTTTTCCTGCCAGCCGTCGAAGAAAATCACGTTGTTGAGATTAAGAGCATCAACCATGTGTCTTACATATTGCTCGATGGTTTCATCCTGGAACATACCTCCAAAGAACAGGCGGTAGCCGGGGTCTATATAGTGTAGTTTCTGCATGCACTGCAAAACAAAAGCAGGATTCTTCACCGCTCTAATGTTAGACAGGAAGGCTATGTTTTTCCCTCGCGGCCGGTCGACGAAATTAAATTGGTCGAAATTTATACCGTTGGGAATAGTGACGATTGATGTTTGACTTTCAAGTGATGGGACCTTTCGGAAGAGGGCGTCCTTTACAAACTTGTTACCAATTATTACAAGGTAATCGATGTCGGACCAGTTTATCTGTTGCGGCCACGGCCCATAAGCTTCATAACGATGCAATCTTATAATGTTCTTACAGACCTTTGGCATCTTGGAACCGATAACCGCAAGGTCGGTGCACCATTCAAACCATGAAATATCGCTCCATTTCATCAAGTCGTACAGTTCTTCCTCTGTTTTACCGTTAAAAATACGTATTTCAAATCGCTGGTCTGTAAATTTTGTGATTTCATCAAGAAATTTCATACCATCAGCGCCGCAAATAAATGCCAGCTTCGGTCTTTTGTAACGAATTACATCGATCATCGGCCGCAATATTTCCTGATCGGGACAAATTTGGAGGGAATGAAGCAACATTTCGATTGCCCCGGCTTTGTTATCCTGATCAAGTAATACATTGGCGGTTCTGTTCAGAACATCTGCATTTAAGATATTCATTCGCTCCATATCATTAAAAAGCTGTACCGCTTCATTTGCTCTGCCGGTCGCCAGATATGCCTCCACCAGGTTCCAAACTATTTCACCGGAATCGTTTTTCAGGGAACGGGCCTTGAGGAAATGATCTATGGCTTCTTTTGAGCGGCCCAGGCAATGGAGAATCGCTCCTGTATCATTCAGGGCCTGTGCATCATTTTTATCGGTAAGAAGATATTCCTGCATGTACACAAGGGCCTGCTCGTATTGTCCGTTTTCGGCTAATTTCAAACCTTTTTCGTAATTATTGAGGTTTCCATGGTTTCCATCATGTATTTGCCCATCGTGGCTGTTCAAATTTATGTCCTTTATCATTTTCTATACTCCCTTATAGACCTTATTTATAGCAAGTCCAGTTGCAATAACAGCCGAAGCCTTTTTTGATTCAGCAAATTCCGTGCCGCCCGCCCGAACCAATAAATAAAGGCAATAATATGTTGGCCGGCCCGGAAATCTGTATAAATATCAAACATCCGCGCCTTTTAAGATGGCTGCATTTCTTGCTTTGATTCTGGTAAATACTGATTATTGAAGGAAATCAATCAATGAAGCAGATGTAAGTGTGCCGATAACCGAAAGCGACATTTGGTACAGAATTTCACGACGGGACAGATCGATGGCAATTTGGGCAATATCGGCTTCCTGCAGGCGGGTGGTTTCGTCTTCAGTGTTGTATTTAATATTTTCCAGTGAATTCTTTATATCTTCCAAGAATCCGATTCTCGATCCCGCAGAAACGGATTTCTCCGCTAAAAGACTTCTAACCTCTTCCAGTGAATCGACAGCCATATCTCGCAGCTCCGACAATTCGGCTTCAGAGAATTCTTGATCATTCTCTAAAATATCACGAATAGTAATGAGCGTTTGAAATATATTATGAGTTCCTGGTACGCTCACCATATCAGTTCCTGTGCGGCTTATTTCGGTAGTATCGATATACAATACTTCTCCGGTAGTAGAATTGGTAACCGCCAGATTGGTATCTGTGCCGTCGGTATGAAAAGTGCTCAAGCCGCCGTCAATAGATAAAGTATAATCTCCGGCTGAGCCGGTGACGGTCAGCCATATATTTCCTTTTACGCTCGAAGTACCGGTCCCGGTCTGAGCACCGGTCTGACCTACAAAAACCGGCTCGCCGCGATCGTCTGAACTGAATAAATCATCACCGACAAAAAATGCCGATGAGTTGATATTGGGAGCTATTTCTATATTTCGATTCTCATAACTGCCCTGGTAGGTAACACTGGTTATTTCCCCGTTGGTTCGTTCGATAAGGTACGGTACTGTAGTTGTGTTACTCCCCCCGAAGAGATATTGGTTCGAATGTTTGGTATTGGCAAGTAAAACCATCTGCTCCAATATGTCGTTGATTTCTTCGGCGGTTCTTGCCCTTGCATCTTCTGTATATATACCGCTGGTAATCTGTGTAAGAAGTGTGTTGGTTGACGACAGGCTCGTTGACATGTCGTCGATCACGCTGGACGAAATCTCCAGAGTGCTGATAACCTCCGAGAGACTGTCAATGTAACTGGTCAGTGATCTGTCCTGAGAATTCAATCCCAGCACTCTGAACGCGCTCGAAGGATCGTCTGACGAACGATTAATTCGCGAGCCTGTGGCTACCTGTTCCTGCAATAATGCCATTGCGTTAGTATGAAGACGCAAAGCATAGCTTGCATTGTCATATATGCTGTTCAGTGTTCCACTCATATTTGTTTCCGTTATAAGAAATTATTTGTATGGTATTAACAAGATATCGTCATATTATGTCCATGACCGTCGACATTGATGATTGAACTATGTTAAGATATTTGGACATTGCCTTGAACATCTGCTCAAAAACGAGCATCGCTGCGGCTTCGTCATTAATATTGACGCCACTTGTATTGCTTTCCTGGTTCTTGAGGTTCTGAATCACAGCCTCGATATTGTCGTAGCGCATCTGCCTTGTGGACACATCCTGTCCGACGTTGGTGATCAACTGGCGATAGAACTCACCGAGTGTCTGATCATTCAGTTCGGTCATGACCTTATCCTGTAAGTCCACTATCCGTGAAACATTGGCATTATCCATCATATCGGAACCCAATGCCGTTGCAATGCGTCCGAGATCGTCGATTATATCCGAACAGACATCTATATCCGAAGCGTTGCTGCCGGAGAAGAATGTGTTGATTCCTACGGCCGCTAAAAAGCCGGATGTATCTGTTTGTGCAAAAACATCTACGTCGAAATTATCTGTGGCGCCGAAATCACCGGTGCCCACAGATATTTTAATTCCGTTACCTATGTCAATCTTGTCGCCTGCTGCATACCCGCTGCCTATACTAACTGTGGCGATCACATCACCGGTCCCTCCGTCAGCCCTGACTTCGAGTTGCAGGCTGCCGTTCCCAACCGAGCCGGCGCCGGATACTGTGAATTTATAAGTGTCGTTTTCGTCGCCTGTGTAAATGCCGGAAACTGTAATTTGCGGGACTGTTCCTCCCGTTAAAACGGATGCTGTCGGTTCACTTAGGACCGCGGGGAGAAAATCAAATTCATAGTTTGATTCGGCCTCTATATGGAGCGCCGAGCTGGCTACGACCGCGTCCAGACCGGTTATTGAAGAAATAGCAGCAGCTATAGTGCTGAGTGAATCCGTTGAAACATCGACAGGGATAAAGTTCCTTGTTATTTCTCCGGTACTGGTGTTGATTACTCTTATATAAATATTGCCGTCCGATATAGATTCGCCAAGAGAGTCCAGAGTCCCGCTTGCAACCGGCCAGCCCGAAATCTCCGTAAAAGAGCCCTCCGAACCGACGCCCTGAACATGATACTGGTTGATTTGTTGAATTATTATGCCTGCCAGGTCGTCCATGTCACTTTTAATGTCAGGAATGATATCGTTCCTGAGTGAAATCAATCCGCCAAGTCTTCCCCCCTGGACATCGGATGTATAACTGGTTGTATTGACCATGCCAATACCTAATTCTCCATCCTCCGTCAAACCGGTCCGTAGTTCTATAGCAGAGGTGCCTGTCACTACGGGCATCGTGGATACACTCAGATCAATCATTCCGTTATCACGAGTCTGTGCTTCGACGCTTATCAGCTCGGAGATTTCTGCAATGCACTGGTCTCTCTGGTCTCTCAGATTGTTCGCCTCACCTCCGGCAAATTCCTGTTTTGCTATACTCTCGTTAAGTTCGGCAACTCTGTTTACAAGTAAATTAATCTGCTCGACCGTATTATCAGCTTCCAGCTCAATCTGCTCTTCCAGGGTTGAAAGAAAATCCGAAGATGTCCTGAATTGATCGGACAAAGATTGTGCCGCTGTCACGGCCTGGTTTTGCCAGATTGATTCGGTCGGATGGGCAGACAAATCCTGCATCGCGATGAAAAAATCGTCCAAAGCCGTGCTCAGGCTGCTTCCTTCCGAAAACTCTCCAAATGTACTTTCTATCGTTTGTAATGTAGAAAGCTCCTGTGAAACCTGTCCGAATATTGACTTCTGGTTGAATATCTCCTGTTGCAGAAAAGTATCGATAATCCTTGTGACACTGGTAACTTCGACACCGCCTCCGAAAAGAACATCACCAACTTGTCCGGAGTATGAGGGAGTTAGTTCAATTTTCTGTTTGTGATAGCCTTCGGTTGCAGCGTTGGCGATATTATTGCCGATTACTTCAAAAGCCCTCTGGGCCGCAGTAATGCCGCTGATTCCTATATAATAACTGTCCATCTGCTTGCTCCGTCGATAATACTGCTCTGTTTATATGTGTACCGATAGCATACCGGACAATGCTTTGTATGTTATGGATATTTCAGAACTGCAAATTTACAAACGCCATATCGGTCTGCTTTCTGGTTGTCCCCTTTGAGTCGTAACTAACAACATCTGTTTTACCCATATTAAAAATGCTTTTTAACAGCATATTATTGATACGGGCACACTCGTTTAGCAGCAGGGCGGTGCTCAGATGTTCCTTCCTGAGTTCTTCGATCAGCGATTTTAATTTAGATTTTGTTTCGGTTAGTTTTGTTCTTGCCGTTTCGGACACATTTTCTTCGAGGGTGGATAAAGTTATTTGTTCTACGGGACATTCAAGTTCCTTCGCCAGTTCCTCTCGTATTGACTGCCGGTTCAATTCGTTTTTACGGTAGTCTTCCGACTTTGCCAGAACGATCTCAAGCATTTTACCGAGTGCGGCGTCATCCCGTCGGATTATCAGCTCTCGCAGTTCGTTCAGTTGTGAGATAGTATCGTGTATGTGCTTACAATCATTGTCGAGACAGGCAGCCAGCTCATTGATTTTATCATCCGTTATAATTGCAATCGATTTCATAAATTTCCATCCGGAGAATTTGCTATATTTGTCTGGTTGGTATCTTTTATAAATTTATATATGTCTTCCCACAAACCCAGGCCGCCATTGTCTGCAACATCACGTGCAAGGTGCAGCCAGAAAATCCCCTGTATCTGCTCGGAAGCCCCATCTTCTTCAGAATCCCAGTCGACGACCGTATTTTTCATCTCGTCAAATATCTTGTTGAGCAGAACCGATTCAAAATCTTTGGCGATCTGCTTTTTTTTCTCATCCGAAACGCTACCAATATTTGACGTATTAATATTGTCAAGTAAAGATGGTGGCGAAACGGGCTGTGTTAAAATTAACTGGACACTGTCCATAAAACTGCTCCTACATTATCACAAGTTTGGCCTGAAGTGCGCCGGCCTTCTTCAGGGCATTGAATATTGCTATCAGGTCGCTCGGTGTTGCGCCGATACTGTTGAGGCTCTTGGCCAGTTCCGAGACCGTGACCGAGCGAGAAACAGGAACGAGGTACGAGTTTCGTTCCTGGACGTCCAACATGGTATCTGGAACTCTTTCGGTCGTGCCTGCATCCGAAAATGGAGCATTGGGTTGGGAAACAGTCTCCGATTCTTTAATTTTCACAATCAGCCCGCCCTGAGATATCCCCACTGCGGAAATGCCGACGTGCTCGCCGACAACGATGGTACCTGTGCGTTCGTTGATAACAACAATCGCCGGGACGTCAACTTCAACTTCAGGCTTTGTTATATTGTCTATGAAATCGGCAATACCGGCCTGAGTAATATTGTTGGGTATCTTGACCTTGATTGTGCCGGCGTCAATCACCACGGTACTGTTGGGGTAGTCCTGGTTGATAATTTTGCTGATTCGCTCTGCGGTTGAAAAATCACTGTTTCTGAGATTCAGCGTTATGAACCTGTACCCGCCGATTTGTTCGATGAAGGTCGCAAGCTCCTCCATTTCAACCGTTGCACCGCCTGGGATTCGTCCGACTGTTTGGTGATTCTTGGTAATTGAGGCTTTCTCACCTGAAGCGGTCCAGCCGCCGATTGAAACTCCACCGTCGGCGACAGCATAAACCTGGCCGTCAAGACCTCTCAATGGCGTCGGAAGCAGTTTCCCGCCCTGAAGACTGCTAGCGTCTCCGATGGTTGATACATCAACGTCGATTCTTGAGCCTTCGCGGGAAAATGGACCTAGTTCTGCGGTAACCCATACTACTGCGACATTTTTACCGGTTAAATCAGATGGGGAGAGGACTAAACCAGAGTCCCTCAAGATATTCGTCAGCATTTGTCTCGCAAGTAGTGTAGTATCGCCGGTTCCCGCCAGGCCGACGACCAGACCCACACCGGTCAGCGGGTTGCTGCGAAGCCCCTGGATATCGACGATATCCTTTATTCGCTCACACCGCCCGACACCGGGCATCGATGCACAAATTACAACTGCACAGGCAATCAGTATTATTATGTCACTTTGTTTTTTCAACCGAATGTGCTCAGATAACGTCATAGGTAAATACTTTCAAAAATTGCTGTTAACAGCCTTAATTTCATAACGGCCAGATGATGTCGAATATCCCGCCGAGCCAGCCCTGTTTGGTATAAGGGGCCGAGACACCGGCGTTCCTTGTCACAATGCGGAAATCTGCAACCTGCTCGCTCATGATCGTGTTGTCAAATGCAATGTCACTCGGCCTGATTATACCGCTTACCTCAATTGTCTGGATGTCGCCGGCAATGTTGCGGTAACGGTTTCCCATGACGACAAGATTCCGGTTCGGCAGAACGTCCATAACGACCACGGTAATACTGTCGATGAACGAACGTTCATCCTTGTAATCGGCTTTGCCCTTCAACTCGTTATCCGAGCCGGCACTCATGCCGAATTCGCCGAGATCTGCGAAATTGCCCATAACACCGTTAAAAGTCGTCGAACGGTCGGTTTCTTTCTTCAAATCTCTTTTTGCCTTGTTGTCGACTTTGCTGTCTTCGGTGATTTTTACCGTCAGGACGTCTCCTATCCGATGGGCTACATCGTCGGCATAGAGGGTTTTCATGTTCTTATCTCTTTTAGCCCAGATCGAATCCGCCTTTGTGCAGGTAACACCAAAAAACACAAAAAAAATAACTATAATCCATAGAACTTTGCTTTTGTTCATTGTTACTCCTTTTAAGAGAATAAGTTCCATTTGAATTCTATTAGAGTTTTCTACAATGCCGGCTCCACGCTTCCGTCTTCGTTAACTTTGGCCATGATAATCCTTTGCGAGTCCACGTTTCTAACTCTGATATGGTCTCCGATGTACCCTTTTTCCATAGCCAATCCAACGGTAGTAATCAGGAATCCCGGCTTGTCGATCCTGATTACAACATTACGATTTTTTTCAACAACAACTGCCGGCTCGGCAGGACCAACCATATTTGGTTGAATCACAGTATTTGCCGGCAGTTTGCGTTTGGCCAGAAGGCCATAAGGGGACTTCCAATCCGCAGGCTCAGGACTGTCTGATTCTGTTTTTTCTATACGCACATTGTCAGGGCCGATTACGGTTCCCGGCATTATATCTTCCGTGGTTACTGCATTGCGCGATTCATATCCAAGATTGAATATTACTTCACGAGCTCCTATTTGTTTGCCCTCTTCAAGCACGTCAATTGTGACCTTTGCATAATTTGGGGAGCAGCCGGTCAGTTTCGGTGACAATTCCACATCATTACCCTCGCCCTGTAAAATCAAATCCGCCGGGGTTCTCTGCGGCTCGAAACGGCGAACGAGAAAGTTTGGTGGATGCTTTGTAATAAAATCAGACGCTATATCTATGAATCCGGAACCTTCGATAATCTTGCTCTTTTGTTTAACAGTAATTGTTTCCGCGCCAACCATTTTTACTTTTGATACGGAGATACCGTTGCAGGCCAGCCTGCTCAGAATCGTCGGTCTGTCGAAAACTATCTTTTGTCCGGGTACCGAAACCTGACCAAGTTCAATTTCGTTGGCTTTGCTGACAAGGGATTCCGGACCACGTATTGCACTGATCTGGCCAAGAGTAAGCCTACTATTGTCAACTGTGATTTCCCTCGGAAGATAAACCTGAAGGAAGGAATCCGTCTGTGACTTGTCCGAAGCGTCGTTGCCCATGGCCGGACAAAATAGAGTGCACATTATCAATGTGCAGACTGCTATCTCTGTATTCTTAAACTCCTTTGGTCTTACATTCTTGAATCTCTTCATGAGGTCCTCTTAGCTTACGATGTTGTTCGCAGTGCGAAGTATATCATCGCCTGCTTTTATTGCGCGTGAGTTAATTTCATAAGCTCGTTGCGCGGTGATAAGATTGACTAATTCGGTTACCATCTGCACATTGGATTTTTCAAGAAATCCTGACTGGATTGAACCGAAACCATTTTCACCCGGGGTGCCGGTGGTAGGGGCACCGCTGGCTTCAGTTTCTGCATACAAATTATCACCTTCACTCGAAAGACCCGACGGATTGGCAAAACGGGCCAGTTGAATGGTTCCAACAACCGATTGTGTACCGGATATATCAATTACATTGACGCCACCGTCTTTTTCAATGCTCACTGAAGACACATCCGACAGGCCGCTGATGGTTGGCTCTATCGGATAGCCGCTGGTTGTAACCAGCTCACCGAGAGCATTTATCATCAGAGAACCGTCTCTTGTGTACCTTATGTCACCGTTAGGCATAGTTACCTGGAGAAAACCATCTCCTCCGATTGCTATATTCAGAGGATTGTTTGTGTTTTCGAACTCGCCTGTGGTAAAGACCTTTGTCGTGGATGCCGCACGTACACCGCTTCCGATTTCCACGCCGCTGGGTGAATTTATGCCGGATGCGACTTCCGTTCCAAAATTCTTCATCTGGACGTAGAGCAGGTCCTGAAAATTGATCTGGCTTCTTTTAAAACCGGAGGTGTTAACGTTGGCGAGATTGTTGGCGATGACGTCCACCATCATTTGCTGACCTGTCATGCCCGTTGCCGCCGTGGAAAATGCTTTTAACATATTGTTTTTCTCCTTGTGTCGTAATCCACTTTTGTTAGTGGACAAAATCAAACATATCCCTTAGCCCATAGCCGCGTTCATTAAGCTCGATGAAGTGTCTTTTTTGACGGAAACAAATTTCATATTTGCTTCATATAGCCTGGATACCATTATCATGTCCACAAGCTCGTCAATGATTTTTACATTGGATGCTTCCTGGAAGCCCTGTTTGACGATTAGATTTTCCGCATCATCCGGCTGTAAGCTCGTATCGGTCATCCGGAAGCAGCCTTCTCCTACCGGTACGAGTTTTGCCTGGTTTTCTTTGAAGTCAACCAGTTTGAATTTTCCGATGCTTATTCCATCGGCGCTTATATTTCCGTCACTCGAAACATTTAACTGGGATATTCCCACAGTATTCGGAAAGGTAATCGGACCGGACTGGCCTGCAATAGTACGCCCCATGGAATCCACTATCTGGCCATTCTGGTTAAGATGAAACATACCGTTGCGGGTATAAAGCGGCCCTTCAGTTGTCTCGACAAGAAAGAAGCCCTGGCCATATAAAGCAAAGTCAAGCGGATTTTCAGTGCTGACTATATTGCCCTGGGAAAAATCAAACATCGTTTTGAAATTAATGTCCTCGGACGAAGCTCCCTGTGCCTTTTTCTCCTGCGCTTCGAGAGATTGTGAAAACGTATTGCACCTGCGCTTGTAACCGACGGTGCTGACGTTCGCCAGGTTGTGAGCGACGATATCAAATTCCTGCGTCAGTGCATCAAGACTTGAACTAATCTGTTGTGCAATATCCGTCATTTCAGACTCCCTGCACCGTTACCGGCTCCTCGATATCTTCGTTTTTACCGATGATTTTCAGAGAAGCTGCATTAGTGGCTCGTACCAGTTCGTTGATATTCGAGTCACTTAATCCCGTTAATTCGACTGCTATCGAAAAACCATTCTCGACGGCTTTTGTATGTCTTACTTCACCTATGTCCTCGACAATTCGGATGGTTTTTGTTGTTCCTTCTTTTTGCGGATTTGGATTTTTGCCCTCATCGTCCAGCTTGAATATTACCAGAACCCTGTCGCCGACATTTACATCGAGCGGCGCTTCAATACGCAGGCCCGGACCGGCCAGTTCGGTGACAGCCGCCGGTACGAAATCAGGCGGTCCCCATTCATTTTTGGCTTCGGCGGTCGAGTCGTTCTTGTTATCACCGTTATCTTCCGGCGGCAATGTCTTATCAAAAGGAAATTGAGCGATGTAGGTCGGCTGATTGACAGGGACACGCACGAAACGCCGTCGATTTATAAACCGTACGTTGTCACTATGGCTTAATACCAGGATGTTGTCCTGGCAGCTTAATACAGATGTTTCAAACTCCCAGACCGAGGCGCCGAAATAATATCGCACACACCATTTTTCGCCGGGTCTGCTCTCCAGGGACACAGTTAGTTTGATGGTAAGCTCCACATCGTTATTATCCACAACCGTTGATTCGACATTTGCCATATCGTTTTCCCGTCGTGTCATGTGAAGTTTTTTGCCGGGAGGAATCTGCCTGCTGCTCGGCTTGTTCGACTTTTCCGCGGACCCGTTTGTAGCGGTGCTTTGTTTCTGAAAACCGAGTTTCTCACGCAGGACGGAAAGCTCGCCGATTAATTGTTTAGCGGCTTCCGATCCTTGTAGTTCAAGAGTTTTTTGTGCGATGGCAGTAGCCCCTATGCTGAAAGCCTGGGGCACTGTGAAAATCGATTCTTTCTCCTTGAGATTTGTCTTGGACACGACATCAAGCAGAATATCGTATTCACGCTCGCTGAGACCTTTTTTTTTCGCATATTCGGAAAAGAGCGAATTGCTTTGATCCTGTCTCTTTGTTTTTTGATTGATTTTTATTACGAAGTAGAGCAGTACAAACAATGCTATTAAAACGACGAGACATGTCAGGATAAACCAGTGTTCGGAGATATAACCTCCCTGGTAATTATTTACGGCCTGCCATTTCTGAATCGGCGTCAATCCCAAAATAATGTTTGTTCCTGCGGTCATTACCAATACTCTGAAAATCCTAATTTCAATTCGGTGTTATCTGATAAGATTGGTCAGCTCACTGAGAATTTCGTTGGCGACTTTTATACTTCTGGCGTTTGCCTGGAAACCGTTCTGGGCCTGAATCATGTTGACGAACTCGGTTGCTACATCAGCGTTTGATTTTTCCAGAGCCGCACCATGGATGGAACCGGCACCGCCGGTCATTGCCTGGGTTGCTATGGCCTCACCTGAGTTGGCCGAGGGAATGTAGTATCCGTTTCCGATGCTCTCAAGGCCGGATGCGTTTTTGAATAATCCAATTTGTATAGTCGCAATATTCTTCTTGATGCCGTTGGAAAATGCGCCGATGAGTACACCTTCATTATTGACCGAGACGGTTGAAAGCCGACCGGCTTCATAACCATCCTGATCTCTTGCCACCGCGGTCGAGCTTCCTGCGAATTGCGTCAGACCGTCAAGCATTTCAGGCGTACCCAGATTAATATCGATGGTTTGGGGGTTCGATGTATCATGCCCGAAAGTTATTACAAACTCGGTTGATTCATCTTCTTCACTTAATCCGGTGTATGAGCCGTTGTTGGCGTCAAATGTTATTCCCTCGATGCGTCGATCCGTCATATCTATTGCGCTGACGTCACCGGTAATTGTTGTTAATACCATATCCCATGTGTTGGCAGTATCGGTTCGGACAAATGCACCGGAGAGAACGTGTTTGCCGCCCTGGGAGTCAAAAACCGTAATATTGATGGTCTTATATTCCTCTCCGCCAACCGTCGAAACCTCGAAATAACCTGGCATTGTAAGTGTGCCGGCGCCGGAGTCGGAGTATGATAAGGTCATGTCTGTCTTGCTGTAGCCTGTGGTGTCGTCCGTTATTCTGATTTGTCCGTTAACTAAAGAAGCCGTTGAACCGTCGAGAACATTCGTGTTCAAATGATCAATCAGGTCACCCAATGTGGTTGTAGCATCAATATCTAACGTAAGACCGCTGTCGAAATCAGTGCCGTCCATATCATAGCCGCTGATTGTGATTGTGCCCGAAGTAAGTGTGCCGCTGTACTGATCGAGGCTGCCAATCAAGGTCGCTTCCGTAGCTGATGTACCATCGTTGTATGTATAGGCCACATTTGAAGTCATTACCTGGGCTGCAATTGAAGTGGACACAGCGTCGGCGCTCAGGTTACCTGATACGACTACTTCCGTTGATGCTTTTGCGGGCATGGCAACATCGTATGGGACATAAATATTACTGTCGCTGGCGGTCTGGAAACCGTCGATTTCACCTTCCGAACCGATACGTTGGACATAATAGCCGGTGGCGGGGTCCACAAGGCTCGAGTCCGAGTCGACTGCGAAAGAGCCCGATCGGGTATAAATGAGTTTTTCTCCATCACTTAGTACAAAATAACCTTCTCCTTCAAGGGCCATGTCGAGTGGAGTACCTGTATTGACGATGCTGCCCTGTGACAGGTCGGGAGTGATACTTGCAACTCCGACGCCGCTACCCATCTGCTGAGGATTGGTACCGCCGATATCGGATGTCGGCTGTGATGCCTTTTTAATTGTTTCATTCAGCAGTTCCGAAAAGGTAATCCTGCTGGCCTTGAAGGCGGTTGTGTTGACGTTGGCTATGTTGTTTGCGGCTACGTCGAGCATCTTCTGGTGGGCCTGCAAACCGGTAACTCCTGATGATAGTGCAAAACTCATATTTATCTCTCCTTAATATATAGAGAAACTTTAATCCCGAAATTAATTTTTAACTGATATAACTTCATCTATTCCAAGGGCGTAATCGCCAACCGTTAAAATAATTTCACCTTCCACGTTATTGTAAACCTGCTCAACTACGCCGCTCTTCGACTCGACATCACCAGTTTCAGTCTCAATGTAGAACTGGACTTCCTTACCTATCAACGAGCTTGCATAAGAGCGTTTGGCGTTGACAAGTACGTCGGAGAAATTTGTGTTCATCGATTCAAGCTGCTGAAGTTGTGAGAATTGCGTCAACTGGGATGCCAGGTCGTTGTTATCCATAGGTTCGAGAGGATTCTGATTTTGAAGCTGTGCAACGAGCAGTTTCATATAATCCAACTGGATGTCACTTGCTGATGTTACTGACGATGTTGTACTCATAAATTTTTACCTTATTGTTTACAAAACCAATTTTTTCTGTGTACCTCGTTACTATTCAGAAACAAGCCAGTTAATATTGAGCAATTGTCGTGCCATGCCCGAGCCGATGCGGATGTCGACGTATCTATCTCCTTTTGTGAAATGATGTTAGCAGAAACTAAATTTTCATTAAATGACACAACAGCTTCACTTTGGCACGTTTTTGAAGTACAATTTATCCCTTACTCCAGAAAAAATTTCCGTGTTTTGTAAGAAGTTAGGTATCAAGAAAAAATTAAACAGGCTGGTTGTAATGTCCTATAAAATTGTATTTTCATGTCAGTAGACGATTAGATTAAATTGAAGCAGTGACATTATTGGCCCGTCCCATAAAAAGATTAAAGTTGGTTTTACCTGCCTGACGATTAATAGCTTGTGCTGTCCATTAATGATTTGGATCGCGTGATGTCAATAAATTGGCATCTTGGGGGGGCCGCATAAGTGAATGGGTTGTACCCAATGCGTATGGGATACGAATCCCATGATTCAATGAAGCGATATCTAAGGAACAGAATGCGCCTAAAATGAGCCTAAGAAGAATTGTAGCAATAGGTAAAAATCCGGAAGTCCTGAGACTAGCTCAACAGTTCGGCCGTGAGATATTTGGAGCCGATGACCTGACTGATGCTCTTGATATTGTCCAAACAGTTAATCCGAACCTTATTCTTTTCGATCATGGTTTCAGTCCCGATCAGATCCGTCAGTTTTTGGATATGGCCGATAAAAACGTTTCGGATATCCCCGTAATTGTGATTGGCAGCGAAGATGGCGATATTAATCTTTCCTCTGAATACGTACAGATGGGGGCCTATGATTACCTTCACGGAAAAAAGGATTATGACTGGTTGGAGCGAATCGTTAATAAAATCAAGATTCGATTGAATGCCAGTGATTCAATTAGTACGGACAAACCGGAACAGTCTGATACCCTTTTGGAACGAAACAAGAATCGCTTTTTTGAAAACAATATTGCAGGCTCCGTATCAATGGTCGGCCGAAGCAAAGCTATTGCTAATACTGTTAAAATGATTAAACTCGTCGCATCCAGCCGATGCAATCCAGTCCTGATTGTCGGAGAAACAGGTACGGGCAAGGAACTTGCGGCCAAAGCAATACATGCTGTCAGGCATTCGAATGAGGTATTCGTTGCCGTTAATTGTGCGGCCCTGACAGCGAACCTACTGGAAAGCGAGCTTTTCGGACATGTAAAAGGTTCATTTACCGGAGCAGACCGGGAAAAAACAGGCCTTCTGGAAGTGGCAGCTTCGGGGACACTTTTTCTTGACGAGATATCTGAAATGCCGATGGATCTCCAGGCCAAACTGCTGCGAGTCTTGCAGGAGAAAAGCTTCAGAAAGGTAGGAGGTATCAGTGATATCTCCTGTCAGGCTACTATAATTGCATCGAGCAATCGCGACCTTAAGAACGAGGTTCAGGCAAATCGTTTCAGACGCGACCTTTATTACCGTCTGAACATCAGCCCCATTGTCTTAGCTCCTCTCAAATCACCGGAGCGAAGAACGGACATCAGGCTTCTGGCTGAATATTTCCTCCTGATATCCAGTATATGCCCTGAGAAACGCAATAAGGTAAAATCGATAACTGAATTGGCCTTGGAAGCATTGGAAAAGCATGACTGGCCCGGAAACGTTCGTGAATTGAAGAACGTAATTGACAGGGCGATTTTGCTTGAAACAACCGATAAAATAGGTCTAAGCGGCATTGTGCTTGATCCGACAGAGTGCTCTAAAACACATGAAGGTCCAGCTACAGGTCTGATTAAAAGTTTCTCTCTGGCGAAAGCCGAACGAGAACTGATTTCCCTCGCTCTGAAGGAAACGGGCTGGCAAAAGACGCGTGCCGCCGCTCTTCTTGGCATAACCCGGGCAACACTTTACGCTAAAGTCAAGCAGTACAATCTCGAAAAGGATTCGAGCAATTCAACCGACGATTCAAATCAATATCAAAATGAATTTTCATCTATATCCATACCAGAGTCTACAGCAGTCGGTTTTTAATTCCTCAGTTCCTTTTAACTGTGTCAGAAAATCTATCGATCCGTATAGAATCCTGACAATCTTTTTACGAATAAAAGCATTTCCGATACAATAAAGTTATTGTTTTGTACCCCAAACCTTAAAAAGTAAGCATCAGGGAATGCGCGTTCGGCTCTGGCACAGTAATTGCTAATTTATTTCAGAAAAGATTTATAAAACGGCCTCGCATATTCCGGGATCGTTCGGAAACACGGGATTTGCGCGGTTGTGATATTAGAAAAAAATGGCTAAAGAAGAAGAACAAAACAAAGTTCCCGAAGAAAACCTCTCCGAAAAACTTTCGGATCGCGATATATTTTCGGACGAAGTTTATAAAGAGCTCCGAGAAAGCGATATAATTACCGGCGATGAGAATCTGTATGAGCTTTTAAAAGATTTTTCTGCAACGGATGAGAAATTTCAAATCGAGGGTAAATCTGAAGTTGGGCCAAAACTGAAAGAAAAGTTTTCGCTTATCCCCAAAGTGCTTATTTTCTGTATTATTACCGTAGCATCGATACTGTTGTACGTGTTGCTAAAACCCATTCTCAGCCCCGTGAACGCTCCACCTTCATCCGAGGCTGTGACAAAAACGGCCTTCCCGCAAATAACTGATGCATCACAGCCTGTTTCAGAGACCGAACAGAGTACCCCGGAACAGGTTCGCAATCCTGCGTCTTCATTATCATCGAATCAGTCATTATCTTTAAGTGTTGCCCGCAATTTCTATGAGCAGGAAGATTTTACCCTGGCATACTCCGTCTATCAGAAAATGAGGGAAAACCTTCCAACCGTCGGGGAAGAGGAGCTGTTGAGGGATTTCCTCCAGTTGAAGATGGCATTATGTGCAAACAGGGGGGCTGATTATGAACAGGCCAACCATCTATTGAGTTTGGTTTGCGAGAGTCGCTCTCCGGCCGTGAAGGTAATTGCCAATTACCATCTTACTCTGCTCGATATCCGAAAAAAGCAATATCTTCGGGCTCGAACCAGAGCGTATAAGACCATCGCGTTAATAAAAGCAGTCGATTTCAACGATGACTGGGCCTTGTCGTTCGAATGTGACTGTTATTTTCTCGCCGCCGAATGTCTTACTCGACATATACTTTCTCTTGGCAACGCAGATAACAACCTTCCCGAAAACCTCTGGGACAATCCTGTGACATTGGACGACCCGTTCGATAAACTCAATGAATCACAACTGCGTCGTTTCCTGAACTCAGGCACGGATAACCTGGCCGGCGGGCTTCTTGACCCGGAAATTCATAAAATTGAACGCCCCGATGGTCTGCCCCGCTGGTCCGTTGTTTCTTACGGCGTGCCCGTGGATGAATTGCTGGCTAAAATCGCCAGCGATGCGGGCTTCGATATCAACTGGGCCGTTGAAGTGCAATCCGACGCCGACCCGGAGAAAGATAAAATCAGGCAAAGGTCTGTCAGCTTGTATCTTCCGGCGGCTTCGTACGGACAAATTGTGCAGATTACCGCCGGTTGCGCCGGTTTACTGGTATCTACGGAAAACGAACATGACAAGCCTGGAATCACAATCTTCGATCCAACGGATTATTCATCCTTACAGGAACATATATATTTCCTGAGCCGGCATGCTGTGTCGCTCTGGCAGGAGTTTGTCCTTATGTTTTACAGCGATAAACGTCTCGGCAACTGTCATTTTGCCATGGGTCTTTTGCAGTCTCTTATGGAATTACCGGCCGAAGCGATTGCAGAGTACAAGCTGGTTGCCAATCGGTTTCCACAAAGCCCGCTCGCGCCATTCGCATTGCTGCATTCGAGCAGGCTGAAATCGAATTTGCGCGACCACAAAGGAGCCAGAGAGGATTTGAAACAGCTAATAGAGCAATATCCCGATACGAAAGTTTTCGGCCAGGCTTATCTGCGTCTTGCAGATGCTACGATGGAGGCAGGACTTAAATCGGAGGCGGCCCAGCTTTATCAAAGGATTTATAATTTCGATTTGTCGGTGGAATCCAACAAAGCCTCCGCTCTCGGTGCCGCCGGATGTCACTATGAAACCGAATCGTACCAGGATGCGGTAAAATGGCTGATCCGATATATCAACCTGGCGGACGACGACAACAACAACTTATATTCGGCCTACCTTCTTTTAGGCAAATCTTATCTGGCGTTGGAGCAATATCAGCAGGCATGTGACGCCTTTAAATATGCGTTAACGGAGCAAAACTCAAGAGAACAATATGTGGAGGCCATTCAATCACTTGTGGAAAGTCATATAGAGCAGGGTAATTTCCTGGAAGCGATTGATGTGCTGGAAAGTGTCCGCTCTATCGCTTTGTCGCAGGAACAATCGGTTGATATGCTGGTTCTAAAGAGCAGAATTTATCGGTTACTGGCTCTTGTGGATACGGCCGTTGTTTTACTGCGTGACAGGTCCGGATTTGTCACTGAACCTGTATTAAAGGCAAAAATCTCTTTCGAATTAGCCATGTGTTATATTACAAAGGGTGATCTGGAGCTTGCCCGCAGCAGCCTGGGTGATGTCCTCGGCTATGTCGAGTCCGGGCCCTTTTCACATAAAGCCGCTCTCGAATTAGCAGATGTTTGTTTGAAGCTCGGCCAGAACTCCCAAGCTATAACAATATGTTCACAGCTTCTTGATTCCGACACATCGGATCAGACGAAGCGAAAAGCTTTAGAACTGCTGGCTTCGGCTTACAACCAGCAGGGAAACTACGAAAAAGCGGCGTTGGCCCTGTCCGGTCAATGGAAATGAAGATGAGGAACAAGAAATCAAAATACAAATACGAGTTTGAATCCGGCAATTACAGAATGACAAAAATGAGGTTTTGCTGTTTTGTTTTTTGCTTTATGATGATACCTCTGAACCTTTTAACGTCGCTGACAGATACATTATATGCGAAACCTAATGCGGATCCGAACTACGAAACATCCGACAGTGATTTTCCTTTGCCACAGGATACGAACAGTACCGCCGTTCACAATCTGCAGTCGGCCGGGGTCAGTTCCGCAAAGGAAAGAAACGAGCAAAGGAGCAAGGAACGGCTCAGACAAATGATTGAGATGCTTCGTTCTATCGAACTTTCGTCACAAAAGCCGTCCTTTGAACCCCTGGTTGTTTCAAAACAAATAGAGAAACAAGAGCCAAACGAGGTTCCACTTCATGATATTATGCCGATGCAACCAGAAAAAAGTACCAGTCCAAAGGTAGAAACAGAATCTCAATCATCTACCGGACTGATTAATAATTCAACTTTACAAATGTTGAAGGACCTGTCACAGCAACCCGGTGAACTGCACAATCCTTTTGAGCTTGGAGAGGTTCTGTTTCTAAGCGGACATCTGAGAGAGGCGGCTGCTTTCTACCAGGAAGCATTGCGTCGAATCGATGCCAAAGATATCAGGATGGTGGAAACAAGGGCCTGGATATTGTTCCAGATAGGAAATTGCTTGAGAAACAGCGATATGCCCGCCGCCGCGAAGATATATGGTCAGCTTATTGCGGAATACCCCAATTCGCCCTGGACGGAGTTGGCACAGGCACAGGTAAAGCTGATTGAATGGCTGCAAAAGGACGAACCGGAAAATTTGATTGTCGGCTATAAACCGTAAATGTTGCAGACTTAAAATAACAAGAGAGACAATAGAAAATATATGACCGAGACAGACAAAAAAAATGCTGCAATGCGGGAAGATATAGCAAACGTGCTGATAGTCGACAACGACACCGAGTTGGCTCGCGCCATGCTTGAAGTTATGGCTCGCAAAGGAATTCGGGGATATCTTGTCAGTGACATAAAGAAAGCCGGCGAATTCGTATGCAAGAGTCGTTGCGATCTCGTGTTCATAAGTGACAATCTGGAACAAACCATAGAAGGATCACGTCGGTCTCAGAGCGGCTTCGAGCTGCTTGAAAATATTAAAACAAACTGGCCCGAGATGCCGATTATTATGACGGCCGGTGCCCAAAACCAGAAATCTCAAAATCAGCAGCGAATTATCGAAACCGCCGTCAGGGCTGTTCGCAGGGGCTGCTGCGATTTTGCGGCCAAACCGCTGAGCCGCGAAAGAATAGAAAATCTGCTCGATACATACCTGCCAAACCACGGCATATCAACGATAGAGACCGCCCATGAAAACATGAATTGCCTTTATCATATCGTAGGAAAAAGTGCTAGCCTCTTCAGGACCGTTGACCTGGCCAGGAGAGTCGCTCCAACCTCAGCGCCCGTATTAATAAGCGGTGAAAGCGGCACAGGCAAAGAGCTGCTTGCTTATTATATTCATCATAACAGCAAAAGAGCTCAGGGTTCGTATATCAAAATTAATTGTGCCGCCTTAAATGAATCTCTTCTTGAAAGTGAGCTGTTCGGTCATGAGAAGGGAGCTTTCACCGGCGCCTATATGCAGCGTAAAGGGCGGTTTGAAATGGCTCATGGCGGGACTCTGCTGCTGGATGAAATATCCGAAACGCCCATCAGGTTTCAGGCCAAGTTGTTGCGTGTGCTCGAGCAGCAGGATTTCGAACGTGTCGGCGGCAATGAAAGCGTAAGAGTCAATGTCAGAATTATCAGCACCACCAACAAGAATCTGTTGCACGAAATCAGAAGAGGTCGGTTCCGTCAGGATTTGTATTATCGCCTGAGCGGTGTAAGACTGGTTATATCTCCTCTGCGGGAACGTACCGACGATTTGCGTGAGCTTGTATGGTATTTCATCAATCTTTACGCCCGTGAAATATCTCGTCGTATAACACGTCTTGATCCGGCCATGATGGACATCCTTGCTAAATATCACTGGCCCGGCAATGTGCGTCAATTGCGTAATGTGGTTCGAACATCTCTGATATTGGGATTTGGGGAGACTTTATCGCTCGCCGATGTTTCCTGGCTGTTCGACGAATTGCAACCGCTGATCCAGGAAGGGTGTGGCAATATTGATTCATCACGTATCGAACATGAAATTGGGGGTGAGGATTGTTCATATACTGATATGAATGTGGAACAAAATAATGAGGGTGGTCTGGGAGGCGTACCGCTCGTACAGATAGAACGAAGAGCGATTATCGATACATTACGTCAGACCGGCGGAAATCAGACAAAAGCCGCTAAAGTCCTGGGCATAAGTGACCGTACATTAAGAGATAGAATACAAAGATATAAAAAGGAAGGTTGTTTACAGGCATCATGATTTGCTTGTTCGTTTGATTCAAATGGGGGCAAAAGCATGGCAGATGAAGAAAATAAACAGGAAAATGAAGATTCAAAATCAGAAAGTAACAGTGGAGAATCTATGATAAAGCGATTACTTCCGTGGATAATATTAACCGTAGTGGTGATATTCTGTGCCGGCGCAGGTTTTGGTCTTGGCAGGTTATTTGCCGGTTCCAGAACGACGGACGCGACCGAGGTCGATTCATCGGCGGATAACTCGAATCAAAAAGAAGACCTCAGCACCCCCGTTGGTTCAGAGGCCAGTTCGAATAATGTTTGGTACTATGACCTTGATCCGGTCGTTGCAAGTCTTAATGAACCCAGCGTAACGCGTTATGTCCGGGCCTCTCTGACGCTTCAAATGAGCTCCGACCTGGAGCAGAAAAAGGGTACAGAAATAATCGATAAGAAAAAACCCGTTCTGATTAACTGGCTTACTGTTTATCTTTCAGGTTTAACCCTTGAAGATATAAGAGGTGATAAAAACCTCAAAGCCATACAATGGAAAGTTTGCGAGTCCTTTAATGAGATACTGTTCCCTGATTCAAAAGCTTATCTTAAAGAGATCCTGATTAAGGAATTTCCAGTTCAATGAGCAGTCGTATAATGAACAACTTGAGCAGAGACAGGATAAATCAGCTTTTTACGGCGGCGCGTGCTACGGCTAAAGAAGAACCGTCACAGGTACAAGCCACGGAATTCAACTGGCTTGAACCTCATTATTTCAACGCCGTCCAGCTTGAAAATATTAACAAATTCACACAAATGCTCGCTGTAGCAATTAGTAAAAAATTTACCGAACTTAATAACTGTAAGTTCGAAGTTACCATTGTTTCAGTTACCCAGTACTTTGCGGGTGAATATCTTAAAGATGCCCAAAACAGTGAACCGAAAAATTATTACCTTCCTTTCGCCGCAGACAAGCAGAGCCCTTGCGGATTTGTCGGTATCCCTGAGCAAACCGCTTTTACCTGGGCAACGCAATTGCTCGGAGATTCAAAGCCGGAAGACGGCTCGAACAGGGATTTATCACAATTAGAAGAATCTCTCCTGGGGGATCTGGCCGGTGCTATTGTCGGAGTTTTTTCAAGTACATATAAGGCATCTGCTTTTATTCCTGCCGGAAATTTTATAAAGGGACACTGGCCTCTCAATATACAGCCAAACGATGAAATATGTAAAATTTCTTTTGATGTCAAAAAGACCGATTCCGAGAGCGGCTCCGGTGCATACATTATAATCCCTTGCAGTAAATTTGAAACCGCGGCGGGGAAATCCGCACAAACTGCCGGTCAGCAGTCGTCGGCAGATATTTCAAAAGCAATCATTGGGCACCTGCATGAAATAAAGCTCTCGGTTAAAGCTCAATTAACCCGGGCCGCAATTACATTCGAAGAAATGATGAATCTTCAGGTAGATGATATCTTGCTGCTTGACAGAAAGATTGATGAGCCGGTCGAATTAATGTTGGGCGATCGGACGATCAGTTACGGCCGGCCTGCGAGATCAGAGGGTAAATATGCTTTGGTAATCACCGCAGATAAAGGACCTCTGCGTAAGTGATATTAATTAAATAAACATAAATGTGATAACAAATAAATTTTAAGGAAAGTCATAACATGGCAAAAGCAGCTCAGGGGGTAATGGAAAAACCGGATGTTAAGCAAGAGACTTCCCAATCAGAAGCTCAGAAGCAGGCACAGTCCGTGGAGTTTGAAGAAGCTGTCGGAAGCGACGCGGCGGGCAATGGTGCGAGTCTGGACATACTATTGGATATGAATGTGCCTATTACGGTTACCATTGGTCAAACAGAAATACAGGTGCGGCGTCTTTTACAGCTTGGGCCGGGTTCGGTTGTAAAGCTTGATAAATCCATTGAAGAACCGATGGATTTGTACTTGAAGGATGTTAAATTTGCAACTGGAACCGCTGTTGTAGTGGACGGACGTTTTGCCATAAAAATAACTCAGATTCTGGGTCTTGGTAACTCGGCAGGCAACACCGCGAAGCAGTAAACTTGTTAAGGAATTCTGATGTCGGGAACTGCACAATCAAATATATCCTCCTCAGACGGCTCGATCAGATTGAATCTGTCTAATGCAACTTACAGCAATCTAATATTAGTCGTCGGTCTGGTGGCGGTCCTTGCTACCCTTATAATTCCTCTGCCGACATTAATTTTGGATATGTTTTTGGCTTGTAGTATTTCACTTGCCATAGCTGTTCTGATTATTACATTGTCATCAAAGGAAGCCCTCGAATTATCCACATTTCCTTCATTGCTGCTTTTTGTGACACTTTTTCGTCTTTCATTGAATGTCGCTTCGACCAGACTTATTCTGCTGCAGGGTGATGCGGGGAAAATAATTCAGACATTCGGCAGTTTTGTTGCTGGCGGCAGTTTCGTGGTCGGTATCGTAATCTTTCTTATCCTTGTTGTTATCCAGTTTATCGTTATTACCAAAGGTGCCGAGCGAATCAGCGAAGTCTCGGCCCGATTTACCCTTGACGCCATGCCGGGCAAACAGATGGCGATTGACGCCGACCTCAACGCCGGGACGATTACAGAGACGCAGGCCAACGAACGCAGGGCGAAAATCGTAAAAGAAAGCGAGTTCTACGGTGCTATGGATGGTGCCAGCAAGTTTATTCGAGGCGATGCCAAAGCAGGACTTCTCATCACTGCCGTCAATATAGTCGGCGGTATAGCTCTTGGCTATTCGCGCTTCGGCTCAATTGCTGACGCTATAAGAACCTATTCCATCTTGTCTATCGGTGACGGACTCGTCAGCCAGATACCTTCAGTCATCATATCAGTTAGTTCCGGATTCCTGGTGACGAAAATATCATCGAACTTCAGTGTCGGGCAGGATTTGTCCAAACAATTCCTGAAGTCCAGCCAGCCGTTGACCATGGCGGCCTTTATAATAGCACTAATGGCCTTCGTGCCGGGCCTGCCCAAAATACCCTTTTTATTTTTGGGAATTGGAACGGCTGCAGTGGGGAGAATGATAGCAAAGTCGGAAAAAGACCAGAAAGACCAGCGTGGAACAACGCCGCAATCAAAAATGGAAAAACAACCGGTGGAAGAGCTTCTCGACGTCGACAGAGTATCTGTTCAGGTGGGGGTGAGATTAATCAGCATGGTTGATCCTCGCAAAAACAGTGCTATATTTGACCGTATCGGCTCACTGCGGCGGAAGTTTGCCCAACAGCTCGGTATCATTATTCCTCTTGTCCGGTTACGGGATAATATCAATCTTGAGCCGACGGCTTATGAGATAAGAATAGCCGAGCTTCCGGTTGCGAAAGGACGGCTGGAGCCGGACATGTTTCTGGCTATGGATCCCGGGACCGTCCAGAATAAAATCCAGGGAATCAAGACTTCGGAACCTGTCTATGGGTTATCGGCTTTGTGGATTACAGTGAACGACAAGGAAAAAGCTGAGCTTAACGGGTATACCGTGATTGATCCTGAGTCGGTATTTATTACGCACCTGTCCGAGACGTTACGGAATCACGCTGATGATATGCTGACCCGTGAAGACGTCCAGTTGTTGATAGACAGGCTTCGCAAAACTCAGCCGTCGCTGGTTGGTGACGTAGTTGGCCCGGATAAAGACGTGTCCATCGGACTACTTCAACGAGTATTAAAAAACCTCATTAAAAACGGAATCCCGATTCGTGAAATGACTGCAATTCTCGAATCGCTCGGTGAATACGCACCGAAAACAAAAAATCCGGCCGTTCTGACGGAAATGGTTCGCAAACGTCTCAGCAGGACCATCACCGAACTGCATAAAACCGACGCCGGCAAGATTGTGGCAATAACGCTGAATCCGGCGCTCGAACACCAGATGGCTTCGACCCTGCAGCAGGATGCGGATTCAATCAGCCTTGCTTTGCCGACCGACATGGCAATGGAAATCAGCAGGAAAATCGCACAGGCCTGGAAATCGGCTATGGATAAAGGCCGGGACAAGGTGGTCCTGTTATGCGATTCGAGATTGCGTTCGCCCCTGTCTGTTATGCTGATGCGAACCGTTTCGATGCTGCCTGTGGTTGCTTACGATGAAATTGTGCTTGGGGCGGAAATAGAGCCGATAGAAACAATTTCCATTCAGCAGGTTGAATCGACGCAGACGAGGGAGCGTGAGCTTGCTGCGGCGATAAAATGATTCACTTAAAGAAAAAACGAATTCGGTATGATAGTAATTGACAAACCGGGATTGAATATAGACGCAATAAGTAAGAAGGGATAATAATGCCGTTACATGTTCGTCCAATAGCAATAAGCGCAGCAGTTATATGTTTTTTCCTTTTCAGCTTCATCGGCTGGTTCAGCGGACTGTCGCCTTACGTTTGCAGCAAAAGGGCTCTGACAGGGGCCGCCCTTGTGTATATTGCGGGCTCATGGGCTGTGAGGGCACTCAATAGCATCCTATTGAGTGCGATGATTTCGAACGAGATAAATCAGCAGAAGGATTTTGAAGGTGTCGGTAAAGACTAAAAATATCTCTGAAGAAAACGCGGCCGAGGATAATCAAAAGCATCTGAACAACGTTGCCCTGCGCACTTATTCAGGGCAGCAGAAGTCCGACAAGAGCTTAATTGACGACGAGCAGATCAGTGAATTTATTCCCATGGTCCACAAGATAGTCAGACAGGTCGTAACATATTTGAAACCACCTCTGTCTTTCGAAGATATGGTTTCGGCGGGGACCGTCGGTCTGGTCAAGGCTGCTCGTGATTTCGATCCGTCTCACAGCGCCGAGTTCAAGACATACGCCTACATCAGAATCAAGGGGGCTGTCCTGGATGAACTGAGGGGCTGGTCATCCGTACCGTCGAATCTGAGCAGACGGATTCGCGATGCCCAACGGGTAAGCCAAAGCATCGCCCAGGAGAAAGGTTCCGCACCCGACGACTACGAACTGGCCGAAGAACTCGGAATAACAGTAACCGAACTCCATGAAATGTTTGATAACGCCCGCGCCCAGCATTTTATTTCACTCGACGGTTACGGTGACGATGTACCGGGTCTTGGCAGTGTTTTGCCCGCTGATCGCAACAGCTCCCCGGACGAGCAGGTCGAACGGGCCGAGCTTATAGAAAAGCTGGCCGAAGGAATACAAAAGCTAACGGAAAACCAACGACAGGTTATCCTGCTTTACTATCAACAGCATCTGACAATGAAACAGATTGCAGATGTTTTGGAAATAACCGAATCACGAGTCAGCCAGGTACATTCGAGTGCCTTGTTTAACTTATCGGTAAAATTAAGGCAGTGGAAAGATGACAGAATATGATTCAAATTTGATTAAGCCGGTGGAAAGCCTGCAAAATATTACGCGGCTGGATCCGGCCAAACGTCGCGATGGAAGAAAACCAAGGCAGCAAATGTATGAACAGAACAAGGAAGAAAACGAATCCACCGAGGAACAATCCGGCGAAGTGTTCGATGAATCCGCAGGCCAGGAAGACGTTTTGAAAAAAGACGCCAAACATCATGATATAGAACGGGATTCCGACACAGACAGGATTGATTTTTGTGCCTGAAACGGGTGCTGACAATCCTTAGTTTTGACAAAAATTGGGAAACTGATTTGGAATTCTTCAGAATAATCAACAGCTTTTGAGAAAGGCAGAGTGAAAGATGGCGATAACAGCAGGACGGATCTTAAAAAGTAATGAGGTCAAAATAGAAGGCCGGTTTCGACTCAACACAGATCAGGCGGGCCGGTGCCTGCCGCAGCAGGGTAATACCATCTCGGCCTCGCCTGATGTGCGTATTTTGGAACAACATCCCGAGTACGCCGTCATCGAGATAACCTGTGTCTGCGGCGGAAAAACCTGTGTAAAGTGCGAATATACATAAGACTGTATAGTGTTATTGAGACTCT
Source organism: uncultured Pirellulales bacterium (assembly GCA_964556885.1). Lineage (GTDB taxonomy): Bacteria > Planctomycetota > Phycisphaerae > Sedimentisphaerales > Anaerobacaceae > CAZKYP01. The sequence goes on from CAZKYP010000001.1 coordinate 60,695, forward strand.
TAAAAAGATGATTTATAAGATGGAATAAAAATGGAGACCAGTATTATGCAAACCGGCAAACAAACAATTCTTTTACTTATTTTATCAATTTCGGTGTTTTTTCCGTCAGGTTGCACAACAAATCCACACCCCGCGCAGGTTACGCCGCAATCGGCCTACACTATAAAACAGCCGGGTGACTCTCTGGCAAAAAGATTTCAGGACACGATGCCACAGGGTGCTACCGCGATTGAATCCGCGATGGAACTATCGGAAAAGTATGCCAGCCTGTCGGAGCAGGCCGCCCTGTTAAAACAGCAAAACCAGGATGTGACCTCGGAGAATCAGAAGTTGAAAGAGCAGATTCTTTCAATTGAAAACCAGTTAAAACAAACACAAAAAGAGCTTACGGAAGCGAACGATTTTTTAATCGAAATGCGGATCGAGCTGAACAACTGGAAAGCCGATGTTCTTGGCTTCCGCGATGAAATGCGTGATGCTGAAACCGCTCAGCTTGAAGCGCTGCTTAAAATATTGAAAGCTCTTGGCGGGGATGTACAGGAAACCGCTGCGAGCAATAATGCGGGATCGATAGTTGCGTCGTTGAAGGTATCCGAATAATCCGAATCTGGGAAGTTTTTGTGCCTGGGTGCAATAAATGAAAAATCAAATAACATCATATTCATATCATATTTGCAGGTTACTCTTAATGTTGCTGCTCATCGTGATTTTGTCAGGTTGCATTTCTAACAAAACGTCTTCACCGTTGGGCGATTACTATTATGTCAATCCTGATAAAAGTTTGTCTATGATCGGGAGGGTTACTATCGTCGAGCTTGATAACGATTCGAGTTATCCACAAATGTCCACAGACATAACGGAATCACTTTATCAGGCGCTGCAAAAGAAACAGATTTTCGGCTTGACGATAATCCGTCAGAATGATCCTTTATGGCGTTCTTTGCAGTTGCAGGGCAATTCCACATATTCTCTCGACCAGATATCGGCAATGTATGACACGCTGAAATGTGACGGTATTTTAATCGGGACTATCACCGAGTTCAGGCCGTATCCTCACATGGCGATCGGGCTGCGGCTGAAACTTCTGGACCTGAGAGACGGACAGTTAATTTGGGCGCTTGAGCAGATATGGGACAGCGCTGAAAAGAAGACCGAGTCCAGAATGAAACGTTATTTTCAATCCCAGAAAAGCACGGGCTTTACTCCTTTGTATGAGCAGTTGCTGGATGTCAGCCCGCTTGAGTTCATCAAATTCGTTAGTTACGAGGTGGCCGGAACACTATAGATGAAAAACGGTATATTCCTTATATACGGTTTAAACTGGATAATTTATAAAACTGTGATTTTACAGTTGTGACCGAAAAAAAATGAGTACTTGAAATAAGAATTAAAATTTGTTAAAAAGCTCTAAAGCTTTGGCGAAAACTTACGAAAAGAATTGTGAATTGATGATTCTTTTATTAATGTGCTGAAATGATAGAAAAGATAAACACAAATCAAATATCGGATTTCATGGACAAACCGGTGTCAAAACAGCCCAATACGACCGGTGCCGTTCCCGACATTAACACGGACGTTTCTATTGATGTTAATTATGCCTCTTTGATCTACAAAGCTATTCAGGTCCCGGAAGCGGACACCCAGGCTGTTCAGCGGGCGAAAGAGCTTTTAAAGTCGGGAAAGCTCGAAAGCCCGGAAAATATCAAACAAGCTGCGGAAAATATCATAAAATTCGGTATATAAGACATTTGTTCTGGGTCTATTTGCGACAGGCGGCAATTCTTCCAATCCCTAATAAAAAATTAATACGACAATAACACAGCCTCGGATCGTACTCAGATAATCCAATCAATTTCGTTGAGGTGATGAAAAAATTGGGACTGGTTTAGATATAAAGGTCGAGAATCCGTGACGTTTGATTGCCGTTTGATGTTTCTACCATTTTCCTGCAATTTGTATATGTGAAGGCTTTGCTATCGTACTCCGTATCGCATTTGATATCGTACAGAGTTTTATAGTGTGAAAATTCACCGTCCTCATTGAGAGGAACTGATTTGATGACCCTGCATGTAATTTTTTTTCTCATCCCCAACCTCGAGTTTCATTATAGCAAAATTCGGCAAGTTAGTCAAGAGAAAAATGCAGTACCGGATATGTTGCATATGGGGAAATAATATGAATCAGGGGAGCGTTTAATATACGGACCGAATCAATGGTTGATAATAACCGGCCCCACAGATAAAATTTCCGGTAAAGGTCTGGTAAGGAATTGTAGTTATGCAGATTATCGCCAAGTGTCCGAAATGCGGCAGTACATGGTTGCTCGACGGTAGTACTGCGGACCGAAGGATAAGATGCCGGAAATGTGGCAGGTTATTCAAGGTCCCGAATCAGGATGAGGTACCAAAAGCGACCGAGATAATAAAACAGGTAAAAGGGACCGTCTACGTCGATGAATCAGGTAAAACTTACGGTTGAAAAGTAAAAAGCAAACTACTGATAAATATACCGCCTTTTGTTGATGTATTATCTAATCATTTTCGGCCTTCCGTTTTTGATTTTGCATCGGTAGTTTGAATTGTTGTGTTCACTTCTATGCCAAGTGTCTTTTCAATTCTTGCGGTTTTAGCGGCCAGTTCCGTCAATTTGGCATCGATTGAATCAAGCTTCGTGATAATTGTTTCGAGGTCCGAGCCCATTCCCGTCAAATTCCGTTCGGTTAGGTCCATATATCTGTCCATCAGACGCTCGTAAGCGTCAACGACGCGGTCAATATCGGTTTTATACTCAGGTATGGTCAGATTGGGCTGGACTTCGTAAGTCCTCTGGCTGCTTTGGATTGAACCTGAAAAACAAATTATCGATATACAGCATATCAGTATTATCACGATGGTCGGTAAATACTTTTTCATTTTCATGGTAATATCTCCAATATATTTACATTGTGCAATTTGTTTATCGGCATAAAGGACGTTTGAAATAAGGTAACGACGCTAAAAATCCAGGCTATTAATGACTTCCATCAGCGAAAGCTCCACGTAACAAACAGATGTATCCGCCGCCCCATAATAGATTCTGAGCTTGTCGCCTTCAGGCAGCAGGCCGCAGCTAAAGACCACATTTCCGAAAAAGCCGTTACATTCGTAGTCGGCTTCCGGAGTAAAAATCGGTTCTTTTGACCTGCCTAAAATAATATATGGTTTTTTGGCTTCGAACAAGGCGGCGCCGAGGTAATAGCGGTTATTATGGTCCGCACCGTGATAGATTTCCAGCCATCCCATCTCAACTTTGAAGGGTACTGCTCCGGCCCCGATTTTCATCTGGTCCCAGAAGTTGTTGCGCGGACTCATAATACAGCGATGATTTCCCCAATTTAGCAAATCGTGTGATTGAGCAATCCAGATTTCATGCTTCTGAAATAAGGTTGAAACGGGTCTGTGAAGGGCGTAGTATTTTCCTTCGATTCGTTCGGGAAAAATAACCACATCCTTGTTGTCGGGGCAGAAGATTATGCCGTGTCGCTCGAAAGAGATAAAGTCCTTCGTCGATGTCAAACAGGTTGTTACCCCAGACTCGGATACGGCTACATAATCGATATAATACCGACCGTCAATAAATGTTATCCGTGGATCTTCAAGACCAAAGGCTTCATATTTATTTGCAGGCGAAATGGTGGGGCGGTCGTCTATCCGGAAATTGATTCCGTCATTGCTTATTGCCAGTCTCAAATGTGAAATGCTGGTCAGGTATGTTTGTGATGTAGTTTTAATCAGCCGGGGATCAGAAAAGTCATTCTCCGGATCATCTCTCAGAAATTCTTTTATAACTATATGATTTTCATGAATATCAAAAACAGCCGTCTGAACTATGTTAGGATTTACGTTAACCGGTCTTTCCGCCACCCGAAGCAGCAGAATAATATCTTCCTTATAACGGGCGACACCGGCGTTAAAAACACCGATAACTTCGAAATCTTCCCTGGACGGCTTAATATCATCAGGCTTAATCAGCGGATTTTCCGGTACTCGTAATACTTTCGCTTTATTCATTCTTAATCCTTAATTTTAGTCTCTAAAAGTCCGAAATCTTATTTAGGATCGTAAATTTCTAATGATAATAACTCAATATGTCAGATTCAAGTGATCTGGCCAAAAAACGTTTATACGAGTACTAATGTCTAAAATACAGCTTGTATCGAATTTTCATGGAACTTTAAAAGAGCATCATCGTAGGCTACTTAACGAAAAAGATTTGGTATAAACGATATGAATCTGTTATTATAGGTAAAATGCTTTTTTGGCTAATGTGTCTATTTGGGAAGGGTTAAGAAGATGTCGGTAATTATACGAATTTCATCAGTAATCATAATATTATTCATGTGTCTGGTCGGCTCTGTACAGGCCCAGGGAGTGACGTCCCTTGTTATCAACGAAATTATGGCTTCTAATACCGAATGTGTTCAGGATCCACAGGGCCAGTATGACGACTGGGTTGAGCTTTATAACAGCGGCACAGTTCCGGTGAATGCGGGCGGATTGTATTTGACTGATAATTTATCGGTGCCTACCAAATGGCAGATTCCAACCGATAATCCGTCTGCTACCGTTATACCGGCACGAGGATATCTGTTGATCTGGGCCGACAATGATACAACCGATACAGGTCTGCATGCGAATTTCAAACTCGATATCGGTGGTGAGGAAATCGGTTTGTATGACAGTGATGGTCTTACGCTGGTAGATACTGTAACTTTTGATAACCAGGCAAACAACATATCATACGGACGATTTCCGAATGGCGATGACAACTGGCAGTTGTTTACTATCCCGAGTCCCGGAGCGACAAATGATTATATAGGTCAGGTCGAAGCCCTAAGGTTCAGTCATAATCGCGGCTTCTATGATGAACTATTTTATCTGACAATTGCAACTGAAACCGAGGGAGTATCAATATACTATACTCTCGACGGCAGATCGCCTTATAACGATGAAACTGGTATTGCCAGAGGCATGCGTTATACCGAACCTTTACCTATCACCCAGACTACGTGTCTGCGGGCAGTCGCGATAAAATCCGGGTTCAAACCTACAAAAATTGAAACGCATACGTATATCTTCCTGGCGGATGTAATAACACGCAGCCAGCAGGATGTTCTTAATGTCGGTTATCCGGATACGTGGTTTCCACCGTATCCGGCTGATTATGAGATGGACCCAGAAATTTATAACGATCCGGATTACCGGGATCTGATGGACGATGCACTGTTGGCGATTCCCACCCTTTCAATTACAACTGACAAAGACAATCTTTTTAGCAATATAAGAGATCCTGAAAAAGGTGGCATTTATATTTATGATGGTCACTCAAGCACAGGAGGAGAGGATTGGGAACGTCCGGTTTCGGCTGAGTTCTTTACAAAAAATGGGGATAAGGAATTTCAGATCGACTGTGGTATTCGTATACAGGGCGGCGAAAGTCGTAATCCCCCCAAATGTCCAAAGCACTCGTTCAGTCTTAGATTTAATTCAGATTACGGTCCAACAAAACTCGACTTCGAATTGTTCGACGGCTGGCCGTTAAAATCTTTCGATACACTTCAGCTTCGTGGTTTCTTCAACAACGCATGGACACATTGGGCACCCGATCAGCGACAGCGTACTCAGTATATTCGCGACCAGTGGACGCGCGATGCACTGACTGATATGGGCCATGCGGATGCGGGCCAGGGTCTTTTTGTTCATCTGTATTTAAATGGGATATACTGGGGCCTTTATAATATAGAAGAACGACCCGTCTCCAGTCACTACGCCGCTTATAACGGCGGCGATAAGGATAATATAGACGCAATAAACGGCGGCCATGTAACGGATGGAACCATAACAGCCTGGAACCAATTAAAAAGTACCGTTGCAAGCCGTGACTGGAACCGGATCTGCGAGATTCTCGATGTGGATAACTTTATAGACTGGACGCTTGCGAACCTGGCGGTCAGTAACAGGGACCTAAAGACTGACGGCAACTGGCGTGCGGCCGGCGGCGGCTTCGAACGGAGGTTATGGCGTTTCTATAGCTGGGACGCTGAGCATGTGATTGAAGGTGTCAACCATAGCGGCACATCGCCAGCCACCGATCCTACAGGTATGTTTGGCAACCTTAGCAGTATTGAAGAATTCCGAGTTCGCTTCGGCGACCGTGTACACAAGCACCTTTTCAACGATGGCGCCCTGACAGTGCAAAGAAATATAGATCGCTGGCTTATGCGTTCCGATGAAATCGAACTTGCAGTTATCGCCGAATCAGCCAGGTGGGGCGATTATAGGAGAGATGTTCATCGATATAGTTCGGCACCTTATGAACTATATACAAAAAATGATTTCTGGATTCCCGAGAAAAACGATTTACTCAATAATTACTTTCCCGCCAGAACGAACGTTGCAATAAATAATTTCCGGAATATGGGTTTGTATCCGGCGATTAATGCACCTGTATTTCGTATAAACAACTCTTATCAACATGGCGGTCAGGTAATGTCGAACGACAGACTTTCAATGACCGCGACCACCGGCACAATATTTTACACACTCAATGGCTCTGATCCCCGCTCGGAAGGGGCACAAAGTAATATTATCAACACAACTGTCGTCACTGAAAGCGCTGCTAAAAGAGTGCTCGTCCCGACTGGGTCGATTAGTGATGCGTGGAGAGGCGGTTCCACATTCAATGATTCAAGCTGGATATCCGGCACGGGAGGCGTCGGATATGACACTGCTTCTACATATCGGCCATATATTGGCATCGATTTATATAATCAGATGTATCAGGGTAATACAACATGTTATATTCGCATTCCGTTTACCATTAGTACTGCAATTTCCGATATAAGCTTTTTAACTTTTAAGATAAGATACGATGACGGATTTATTGCTTACATTAATGGTATTGAGGTTGCCAGACGCAATTACACCGGCGCAGCGTCATGGAATTCAAGTGCAAGCACGACCCATTCCGACGCCGATGCTGTAAACTTCGAGACAATCGATATAACAGATTCAATCAGGTCGCTGCAGCAGGGTTACAATATCCTTGCCATTCAGGGTTTGAACCAATCACCAACAAGCTCCGATTTCTTAATTTCCGTCGAACTTGTTTCAACAACAGAAATTTCCAATGGTAGTGATGATACTCAGCCCGGTGTGATTGAATATGCTGGACCAATAACACTATCTCGCAGTGTTCAGGTTAAATCACGTGCACTGAG
>CAZKYP010000002.1:0-15106 GCA_964556885.1 uncultured Pirellulales bacterium
TGGCTCATTATGAATCCGAGGCTCGGTCTTTCCATTGAGGTACCGGAAATCATCATCCATTATATGCAGCACGGCTCTTTCAGTTTTGCAGGCGATGTCCACGGTACAGGCAGGATTGATGTTGCCAAGCTGGCCAAATTACTCGAAATGCCACGCCGATGCGGCGATTTGGGCACTATATATAATCCATTAGATTTAAACAAAGACTGCAAGGTGGATATCGAAGATGCATCTGCATTCATCGAACAATGGCTGGAAGATTCCGAGCCGATGCCATAGAACCAAAGACAAAGTGACAGGCAGGATTAGAAAATTTGAATCCATACTCACCGGAAATCATTCAATCAATAAAAGCCCTGAAGGATATCGACTTCGAACTTGCCTATCTGGCTCTGCTGACCGCCGATGGGCTTAAGCCTCTCAGCAGATGGGAAAAATCCCTGGATGACAATGGTCTCGCTCTGTTGGGCCGGACAGGACTTCTGACAAAACAAATCCGCCGCACAGTCAAAACCGGCAATGAAGTCATCGAGACGATTTTCAGCATGGCACCGGCCTGTATCCGGATATATGAACAACGTTTTTCCAATACCCCGATAGATAAATCCGCCGATACTCAGCGGTTCGAAGGCTTCCTATTCGGTTACCCGCCCTGCTGTATAATCGACTATATTCGGGACCCTTATGCGTCAAATAACCTTCTACCCGACCGGCAGAAAATGCTTTTTCACTGGGCATGCAAAGACTGCACAATTACGCCCATTCTTATAAATATCTACGAAAGTGTATATAATTCCCTGAGCAACTACTAAAAGCATCCCTAAACATTCTTGCCCAGCCCTACCGGTTAAAATCCATCCCTACGCTCCAAAAACGCTTGACCAACGATAGCCGGAAAGCTATTATTCACACTCATGTTGCCTTAAAAAAGTAATTATCCATAAAAGTCAGGGAGCAAGTTGGCAAAATATCGGAAAACAAGATATGGTACATACGCTCAGGGGTAGTTACGTCAGCTTATAATTCCGGTTGGAGAGCCATAATATGGTTAATTCGTCACATAAAAATACCAGCAGCCCTCAAAATAAGAACAATATCAATACCAAGGGAAATGCATACCAAGACGAAATAAATCTTATCGACTATCTAAAGATCATCTGGAAAAAGAAATATCTTATTATATTCGGCTCTCTGCTGCCGGCCTTCGTATCAGGGCTGGTTCTATATTTTTTGCCCAGGGACCATAGGATCATTTATACATACGAAATGGGCCTTAACGAAAAAAAATACCAACTGCTTCTCGACAAATTCTACAGCGCAGAGAACCTCAACAGAATTATCTCCAAATTGAAAGCGGAAAAACAAGGCATGTATGCTGATAAAGTGGCCAAAGCAAAAACTCAAAAACTACTGAGTAAACTTGTGGCCTTCGAAGTCACTCCAACTTTTTTCAACAGCATAAAAAATCTCAAGACAAATGATATCAGGAATATAGAGCAAATTCAGGAAGCCGAAGGAACGTTATTAACCATGACAATTACCGGCAGGCCTTTCGAAGACATACCGGGAATCTCTTCAGTAGTTAGAGATAATTTCGAAAATATAATACCGATGTACACCATCAGGCGGGAGCTTAACGATACTATCACCGACATGAGAACAGAGATGGCTGAAATGGAGGAACAAAGATTCGAACAGGAGCTTGATGTAAAAAAGAAAAAAGCTATTCTCGCAAAACTAAAGGACCTAAAACCGGAAGAATCGGCAAAGGCGGCAAACGACATCATACTACAATTCAATAGTGTAGACGCAAACAGCACATATTTGCCATTGTCATATCAGATACAAACTACTGAATCCACCTTAATTAGTCTCGAAGAAGGTATCAAATCCGACGAAGAAAAATACAGATACTACAACAGCGTGCTGAATCTGAATGAAAGAATCTTCGATGAAACCAGAAAAAAGAATACTCTTTATTATTCAACTCAACAGTTTCACCCCTTCCTGGTCCATATAGTGGACGAATACAACGAAAAAGAAATACAGGACTACCTGAAAGCATATATCAAAAAGATTGAAAATGCGATGTTCGCCAACATTCCTGTAATAGAAGAGCCAAAGATATATCCTGTACCGAAAGGCACAATCAGGAAATCCTCCGTTGTTTTTGCGATATCATTGATAGTAATAACTTTTGCCGCTTTTCTATTGGAAGCCGTTGGAAAAGAAAAGACTCATACCTAATAAGAGCTTTCTGTTAATAAATAAAATTTTATTTATTTAAACCGGACATCAAGACGTGGCGGATCGGGGGATTGCATAGATGTTTCTTTTCTATGTGTTTAACGCAGAAACACCTAATTGCAACCCACAGGGACGGAGTCTAAGAAAAGTAACGATTTTTTATAAATCCGGGCAAGATAAACCAAATTAATTGCATCTGATTTCATTTTTTGTTCTCCATGAGTTACAATAGAAAATATTTTGAATACTTGAAATACTTCTTAAGTCAATCATCCCTAAGAGACTATTACAAAATACTTAAATTTAAATATATTTCCTTCTACCAGCAAAAAATATGTACTACCAATATCCAGATACCAGATCTGAGTACAACCACTGTTCATATTCAGTCCACCAACATCTGTAACGCCAATTGTAGATTTTGTGCTTACGGTAAAGTAAAATCCGTCACTCCGAATTTTATGACCTCTGATATTTTTCAAAAGGCGGTTTCCGATTATATAGATTTTGGAGGTAAAACTATTTCACTGAACTGCACTATCGGAGATCCTTTATTAGATAAAGATATCATAAAAAAAATCAGATTCCTGAGAGAGAAGTCACCCAAAGCCAGTATTTATCTTTTTACAAACCTCTTATTCTTAGACAAATATGATATAAACGAGTTTCTCACATCAGGATTAAACAGATTAGAGATCAGCACTACAGCATTCGATAGTGACTCATATCGAAGAGTTTATGGTTCCATACAATACCGGAGATTCTTAAATAATATCGCTTGCCTGCTTAAAAGAAACACAGAACTCAATAATCCAATCAAAATAATAATCCAGTTCAGACTCGATGCTCCCCCATGGAGATTCTATTCATCAAGCGACTACCTGCATCTTAAAAAGTATCTTATTAAAGTGCCTTACAACATATTATACAACTACGACTCCTGGCATGGTATCATCAACAATTCAAATATGTCAGGTTCCATGAAAATAAGCAAGCCATGTATAATTAATTATCCGTGCAGGCGCATAACAAATCCGGCAATTTATACAAATGGCGACGTGATTGCATGTGCTTGTCGTGTGTCACAGACAGGAGAGCACCCCTTAAAGATTGGAAATATCAAAAATAATACACTTAATAATATATGGAAAAATGAAAAGCATAATGAACTATTCCAAAGTTTTTTCAAAAGAGAAACAATACTAGATATTTGCAGAGATTGCAGTTTTTATACGCCATACACATATAAAACATAACAAATACAACACAAACATTATTAATAACAAACTTCACAAGGATTCATAAGGCCGGATTTATGCACAAAAGATCATTTCGATACTGGACAACACGTTACATTATTAATCGTCTACAACTGATGCTCTATGAACGTACACACCCTGATTCTCCATGGATTTGTCAAGATGCCATACAAATACTTGACAATTGGCTGAAACCAACAGATATAGGATTGGAATGGGGTACCGGCAGAAGCACAATATGGTTAGCGAGTAAAGTCACACATATAATTAGCGTCGAACACGATCCAAATTGGGCGGAGACTGTGATGAAAAAACTACACGACCACGGTCTAACAAATCGTGTCGACTACAACTTTCTGCCTGATGGCACAGAACAAACAGGTAACTGTAGCTATGTAAATGTAGTTCAAAATATAGAACCAAATAGTCTTGATTTTTGTCTGGTAGACGGTGTATGTAGAGATCATTGTGCGATAGCCTGTATTGAAAAACTCAAATATGGTGCAATTCTTATCATTGATAACATTAATAAATACCTACCTCGAAAACAAAAATCCCATTCTCCCGATTCAAGAGGTATCGATGACGGTTATGCCTCTGAGAAATGGGAGGAATTCGCAAAGATTACAACAAATTGGCGCTATATATGGACCACAAACGGTATATCGGATACGGCCTTCTGGATAAAAGAGTAATATTAAGTCGATCACCTGATCCATAAGCATACAAGAAGATACAACATGATAGGCAAAGCGTTATTAATAAATCAACTGGGTAAGGTTCCATTTCTCAGCTCCGGCCTGCGATGGTTTGCCCGCCGCTATCCGGAGGGATCAGGTGTAAAAATCAAAAACGGCAGGCCTGCCGGGTTTCAATGGAAACGATACCACAGACACGTAAGCGGATATTGGCTCGGAACATACGAACTGCCAGTACAGGAATGCCTGGCTCGGGAACTTGAACCCGGGGACATATTCTATGACATCGATGCCAATTCAGGCTTTTTCTCACTATTGAGCAGTAAATGTGTCGGCGACAAAGGACATGTTTTCGTATTCGAGCCGTTACCGGATAATATAGACACAATCAAAAGCCAACTTAAACTAAACCAGGTCACCAACACGACACTGATCGAAGCCGCGGTTTCGGATTCTGAGGGCAAAATCAAATTCTGTGAAAGCTCTCATGCCAGCACCGCTCGTATAAAACGCCCTGATGATAACGGAACAGCCGTTACGGTTAAAACCTTAACGATTGACAAGTTCATAAAAACCGAACGTCCCCCGGATTTAATCAAGATGGATATAGAGGGGGCTGAAATTCTCGCTTTACAGGGAGCACAAAATTTACTAAGTAATCAAAATCCGCCGAAATTACCGATTGAGCTACATGGACAACCTACAGTACAAAAAGTTCACGAGATGCTCAAAGAAAAAGATTACAGTTTCTATACGCCGGAGCTTAAGAAAATAAATTCAGCCCCCTTGCCGAAACATGTACTCGCCATCCCCGCAAAAACCAACTGATGAGCACGAAACTTTTCTAAGTCCACGTTCATCTATATACGGTTGGCGCTTTGCAAACAGAATAATCATATGAACGAATCTCTTTCAATCAACGCACGAACTAACATCAGATATTTTTTAGCTGGAGTTGTTCTGATTATCGCGACGGTTGCGGCAATAAACAAGACCGAGTTCATAGCCGCAATGCTACCGCTGTCGCTCGTCTTTCTTATTTTTCTTAAAAAGCCCGAACTGCCGCTGGCCGTCATGTTCAACGGCACATTTGTCTACTTTTACCTGATATATAAAATGGGATTGTATACAAACAGAACCATGACGGGCTCTTTCTACGGTCTGCTCGTATATTCTTTTCTTCTGGCGGAAATTGTAATGCTCATAAAGGGACATATACGATTCCGCATTTCACTTGTCGATGTGCTGTTTTCCACCCTGTTCTTTTTGTATTTTGTCAGCTTTCTGCTGTTTTCCACAAGCAACGAAAACGCTTATAGAAAAATTTCGTATGCTCCCATGCTTGCGATTGCACCTTATGTCGGCGCCAGGTTACTGTTCTCGGAAACAAGGATTAAAAAACTTCTGAAATACAGCATTCTCATACCGGCAGCCTTGATGATCCCCGCGTTTTATGAACTCTTTCATAATCCCGTCTTTATTCAAAGAGCCCGCTTTTCGATGTACATGTTCGAAGATTCCTTATCCAAAGACAATCCTATCCTCTTCGGCAACATGTACGCGATACTAATGATAATCATTCTTGTCCGGCAGCTCGAACTAAGAAAACTCAGGTTCTGGCATTTTATTCCGCTCGGACTTTGCATGTACTTCGTCTTGTTAAGCGGCTCAAGAGGTGTATTGGCCAGCTTTGTCGTTTCAATGGTGTTCTATTTATTCGTTATAAGCAAAATAAGACTGAAAACAAAATTCTTTATCATATCCGCTATTTTATTTTTATCCATCGGCGGTTATATGCTTCTTCCGGAAAATCTGACTAAATTCTATCGGTACACCATCTCCACCGAAGCCCGAGAGGATTCTGTCAGTTCCATACAAATGAGATTCACAAAATGGGACCAGGCACTTCATGATATCTCAGAGCATCCGGTCCTTGGTCTTGGAGCAGGAAATTCAGACAACGGCCTGGGACACCCGCATAACATCGTTCTGGAAGCAACCGCTGAACTTGGAATCATCGGTCTTTCAATATTTTTACTTCTTTGTTACTCAGTTACAAGAAAAGCGATGAAATTTATCAAGACGGAAGAATCATTCGATTTAAATATGCTGATGAAAATCGCTTTTATACTGTTTATTTATTCACTGACACATACGATGTTCAGCGGCATCATAACGGACCAGATACGTCTTTATACGAGCATGGGACTTGTCGTATGTCTCGATAATCTGCGGCTGGAAAAGGTCGGTTTGCAGCCTGAGTCCTGAAAACTCAACCTCGACAGAATAAAAAAATGAACGAACAAGAGCTTTACGAAAAACAATACGGTCAAAAGAAGCTGATCAGTACGATTTCCTTTCCCTTTCTAAGGAAAATATTTAAATACTTCGACCTTCACCGTGAAGAACTGGCATTGAGCCTTTTGGACAAAGGGGATAAGCTGCTCGATGTCGGTTGCGGCAGTGGTTCCTTAGTGATTAAGGCACAACACAAATTCAATGAGATTTATGGGATCGACATATCACCGTCTCGTATCAAGCAGGCCGAACATGCGGCCGCAGAGAAGTATATGGATAATCAAAGAATCCATTTCTCATTATACAATATCAACGACAAGCTTGATTTCCCGGATAAAACGTTCGATGCAGTGACTGCAATCGAAGTAATTGAACACATATTCGATCCATATTTTGTGATCGGCCAGATACATCGAGTGCTGAAAAAAGACGGGATATTCATAGCTAATGTACCCAATATTGCATATATAAAACACAGAATAAGACTGCTTTTTGGAAATCTTCCGATAACATCATCAGCTCATAACTGGAAAGAAATAGGCTGGGACGGCGGACATCTGCATTATTTCACAAAAAATACTTTCTGCAGTTTATTGGAAGAATTCGGATTCGTTATAGTGAAAGTTTCAGGCTGCGGCTTGTTTGCCGGATTCAGAAACTTTTATCCGTCACTCCTGACAGGAGATATTTGTGTAAAGGCAAGAAAACATTAACAAAACGAACACAAGCCCCATAAAAACAATATGACTCGAAACTTGAAAAAAGTTGTAATTATCCACAACATAATTTCGCCATACAAAACGTTGCTATTCAACGAACTGTATAAAATCCACAACAACCTCAAAGTTCTATATATGGCGGAAACAGACATCGACAGAGACTGGATTATCGACAAAGATGGGATAAAATTTCCTTACGAGGTCATATCCGAAGGACAATTACGAAAACAGAACCGGTTTAAAATCGCCTTCAAAATCTGGAGAAGATTAAATGACCTCAGGCCGGATATCGTTATATTGGGCGGGTATATTTACCCCGCCTGCTGGGCTGGATTTCTTTGGGCAAAACTGAAGAAAGAAAAAGTAATTTTGTGGACCGCCTCGAACGAAGACGACCATAGCAGAGTTTCCATAAAAGAAAAACTCAAAAGTTATTTTGTTAAAAGATGCGATGCGGCCAATGTCTACGGGCATAAAAACAGGGATTACCTTATCAAGCTTGGACTTAAAAAAGACGCCATATTCATCAAGGGCAATACAACCGACAATTCCTTCTATTACACAAGCACAATTAAATTGAGAACACAGAGAGGCAATCTGATTAAGGAATTGGGAATCAACAAACATAATTTTTTATACATCGGCCGGTTTTCGGAAGAAAAAAACATCTTTCATTTGTTAAAGGCATACAAAAAACTGGAGCATAAAGACAACTGGGGTTTGATTCTGGTCGGTGACGGCCCGCAAAACGAAGAGATAATTGACTATATAAAAACTTACTCTATTAAAAACGTCTTCATGCCCGGATTCCAGCAGAAAGAGGACATACCGAAGTTCCTTGCCGTCGGCGACGTTTTTATCCTCCCGAGTATTTCCGAAACATGGGGTCTGGTCGTTAACGAAGCTATGGCGGCAGGCCTGCCGGTCCTTGTCTCTAAAAAATGCGGCTGTCACCCTGACATTATAAAAGAGGGCATTAACGGTTTTTCATTCGATCCCTTCGACAAGAACGAGCTGTTCGAACTCATGAGCGGTGTTGTCAACGGCAAATACGATTTGGAAAAAATGGGTGCGGCTTCCATGGGGATGATTAAGGATTATACCCCGCATAAAGCGGCCGAGGTCATAGCGAAAACAATAGAGTTCGTATCAACCTGACATAAAATGAAAGTACTACATATAGCATCCAGCCTGGACCCGGAACGAGGAGGTCCGACAAAGGTCATCGTCGAGCTGACCGGATCTCTCCGGGAAAAAGGAATCGATGTTTTCATATACGCGCCGTCATATCAAGTTAAAACAATAGAAACGTACGACATAGACGGCGTAGCTGTAACGACTTTTCCGACGGATTCGATATCTAAGATTTGGCCTTTCCACTCTTTTTCTTTCACAGGGGCATTGAAAAAGGAAATTGGGAACTTCGACCTTATTCATATACACGAAATATGGCACCATCCCGAATTTGTCTGCTATAAGACCGCCCAAAAAATACGAAAGCCGTACTTGATTACGATCCACGGCGCACTGGATTCCCCCTGTCTTAATTACAAGGCCTGCAAAAAGAAGATTTACTCCACCCTGATTCAAAAAAAGATTCTACGAGAAGCCGCAGCTATTCATGCAACAAACGAAAATGAAGTACAAAGCATAACCGACTACACCGACAATAAAAATATATTCTGTGTCCCCAATGGCTTGAATGTGGCAGATTATGAAAATCTGCCTGATAAAAGCGAACTTGAAACCTTATATAGTCAGGTTAAAGGTAAGAAAGTAATTCTTTTCCTGGGACGCATTCATCCCAAAAAAGGACTGGACATTCTCGCCAAGGCGTTCGGAAAAATTGCCCGGATAAAAAGCAACATTTGTCTGCTTATAGTCGGGCCGGACAACAACAACTACCAAAGGAAAATAGGAAAAATACTCAGCAGTGAAAATGTACTCGACAAGGCTGTTTTTACCGGCACATTAACAGGAGCAAAAAAACTTGCGTCCTTGAGCGGTTCCAACGTTTTCGTACTGCCGTCTCACTCCGAAGGATTCGGCATGAGCATCCTGGAAGCTATGATTTGCGGCCTTCCGGTTGTTATAACCAAAGAATGTCACTTCCCCGAAGTCAAGAAAATGCAGGCCGGAAAGATAATTAACGGTAATGTCGATGAACTGGCTGAAATCATTCTCGAACTACTTGACAATCCTGATTTGTGCCGAAGGATGGGTGATGCAGGCAGGCAACTGGTCAAGGACAAATACACCTGGGACCAAGCGGCAAACATGATGATCGACCACTACGAAGAAATCCTGCGTAACCACAAGTACTTCTGAATACAGAACTAATGATAATACTCGGAATCAACGCTTACCACGGCGATTCATCGGCGGCAATAATTAAAAACGGCATGCTTATCGCAGCCGTTGAAGAAGAACGATTTAAAAGAATAAAGCACTGGGCCGGCTTCCCGAAAGAAGCCATCGAATATTGTCTTCATGAAGCAAACGTCGCTTTGAAAGATATAAATTTCATCGCACTCAATAGAAATCCCAAAGCCAACCTTTGCAAAAAAATCGCTTTCACCCTAAGGAATCGTCCTCATCTGAATTTTATTAAAAGCAGAATTTCAAATATACATAAGATATCAAATATCAAACAGGTCTTCACTGAGGAATTGGGAATTGGTGAAATTAATGCCAAAATATTCAACGTCGAGCATCACCGTGCCCATCTGGCAAGCTCTTTCTTTGTGAGCGAATTTAATGAAGCGGTTTTGGTTTCTATCGATGGTTTCGGTGATTTTACGAGTCTCATGGTCGCCACAGGCAACAGCAACAGGATAAAACCTTTATACCAGGTCAATTATCCTCACTCGCTGGGTGTATTTTACTCAGCCTTTACACAATTTTTAGGTTTTCCGAAATACGGCGACGAATACAAAGTGATGGGACTTGCCGCTTTCGGCAAACCTACGTATAAAGATAAATTAGACGATGTTGTGCATCTAAAATCTGATGGTAAATTCGATTTGAACCTGGAGTATTTTCAGCACCACATCGAAGGCGACCAAATGCAGTGGCATAACACCGCGCCGACCTTCGGTCGATTGTATTCGGACAAACTGTGCGACCTATTCGGCCCGCCCGCGGATACACAAACCGAAATCAGTTTACATCACAAAGACATCGCCGCATCAGTCCAGGCAAAATATGAAGAAGTCCTCTTCCATATCCTGAACCATGCTTACCAATTGAGCGGCTGCCAAAATCTGTGCCTGTCCGGAGGCTGCGCTCTGAACAGTGTGGCAAACGGCAAGATTCGCGCTCATACCCCTTTTCGTAACATTTACATCCCCTCATCGGCCCATGACGCCGGAGGAGCAATTGGTGCTGCATATTATGTGTATAATCAGATATTGAACTCACCAAGAAATTTCATAATGAGCACATCCTACTGGGGACCGGAATTCAGCGATAAGGAAATTGAGGCAGAGATAAAAAACTTTGACAATGAACTGGCCGGCTGCAACATCGAATATATCGAAGACCGGGAACAATTGTGCAATAGAACAGCAAAATTAATATCCGACGGCCAAATTGTCGGCTGGTTTCAGGGCAGAATGGAATGGGGTCCGCGAGCCTTGGGCAACAGAAGCATCCTGGCCGATCCGCGGAGAGAAAACATCAGAGATGTTATTAACACAAAGATAAAGATGAGAGAATTATTTCGACCCTTTGCACCATCGATTTTGGAAGAAAACGTCGGTGAGTATTTTGAAAACAGTCACCCGGAACCTTTTATGCTCACAGTCTATCCAATCAGGACGGACAAAAGGAAAATCATCCCCGCCGTCACACATGTAGACGGAACAGGCAGGCTCCAGACGGTAAGTAGACAAGGCAATCCGCTGTACTGGCAGCTTATTAAAACCTTTCATTCGCTCACCGGCGTGCCGGTCTTATTGAATACTTCTTTCAATGAAAACGAACCTATCGTCTGCAGGCCTAAAGAAGCCCTGAATTGCTTCGTTCGCACGCAGATGGATTGCCTTGTGCTCGGCAATTTTATGATTGAAAGAAAATAAACCAGGCAGCAAAAGATTGTTGAATGAAAAAGATATTCGAAATATTAGTTTCACTTAACGTGAGACTGACCCGTTTTTGCGACCGCAAATTTCCTCATTTCGTACTTTTTGACAGCCATATAAATAAAATGTTGTCGTTCATCGACAGTTTTATCGATGAAAAAGCATTCTGTCGTGTTCTCGAAGCCGGTGGTATAGACAGGCCCCTGCTGAAACGTTCGGAAAAAATCGAATATGACGGCCTGGATGTAGAGAAAAATGATAAGTGCAGTGAGTTGTACGACCATTTCTTTATGCAGTCCATCGAAGAGCCGATACCGAAAACTTATGACCTGATTGTCTCCGTTTCTTTATTGGAGCATGTGAATAATAACACTTCGAGTTTGACAGAAATGTATAATGCACTTGCTTCTGGAGGATATATTGTTCACTATGTACCTTCCAAATATCATCCGTACTCTCTTATTTTGAGATCTACAGGTCCCAATGTTCAAAAATGGCTGATAAACACTTTCAGGCCCTGGGCTAAGCATGTAACAGGCTACCATGCCTTTTTCGATAAATGCTCGCCGCAGGAAATGAAAAAACTTTCGAGAGCATCCGGATTCGACAAAACAGAAATTATCCCGTTTTTTCGAGCCAATGATTATTTCAGGTTTTTCGTCCCTGCATACTTATTAGTAACTTTTTGGGAAAACATCTGCCGGAGATTCAAATGGGTGCAGTTTTGCTCCGGCTTCATTATCATAGCGAGGAAACAGTGAAGATCTCGATAATAACCGTCTGTCTGAACCGTTCTGATACAATCGAAGATACCATCAACAGCGTTCTCAGCCAGGATTATAAAGATATCGAATACATTGTTATTGACGGAGCCTCACAGGACGGCACGCCTGAAATCCTAAACAGATACAAAAAACAAATCACAAAATATATATCCGAGCCTGACAAAGGTATCTACAATGCGATGAATAAAGGCATAGGTATGGCCACCGGCCAGGTAATCGGTTTTTTGAATGCCGATGATTTATATGCCGACGAAACTGTAATATCACAAATCGCAGACACAATCAAACAGAACGACTATCAGGCTGTTTATGGCGACCTCGTTTACGTTGACAGGTGGAAAACAGAAAAAATTGTTCGATACTGGCATGCCGGGCAATATAAAAAAGGAGCATTCCGTTCAGGCTGGGTGTTGCCCCATCCGACATTCTTCTGCAAAAGGGAGCTTTTCGAGCAATTCGGATACTTCAACGAAAATTTACAAATAGCGGCGGACTTCGAACTGGAACTGCGATTTATTGAAAAACATCAAATCAAACTCGGTTACATACCAAAGGTACTTGTAAAAATGCGAAAAGGAGGCAAGGCGACCCTCATTCACGGTATTATAACCGGTAACAAGGAAATCATAAAATCTTTTCGCATGAACCATCTCAAGATATCGCCTTCGTTTTTTATATTGAGGCCCGTCATAAAAATATTTCAACTCTTCAGCAGACCAAACGGGTCGAATAATAAGAAATCAAATTCTTAAAAAGCTGGAAAACTAAAAAGTGCTTAACCGCATCATAATATTCTTTGCAAATGTTGTTTTGATAAACGCGGCATTCCTTCTGTCTTTTTTAATAAGACTGGGTTTCCCTTTCCCAGAACGCAATTTCATTGCATATAAAAATAGTGCATTCTTTCTGACATTGACATATATATTGTCATTATCATTTTTCAAAGTCTATAAAAGCAGATTCAAATCCTCATGGGAATTATTCAGACGAGTCTTTTGGGGATTATTTTTCGGAACTCTGTTTAGCATTGTTTTTATCTACGTTTTCCGGACCAGACTGGGCGCCCTGCCTACCGGTGTTTTCATCCTTTCATTTTTTATAAATCTCATCCTGATATCCGTATTGAACATCTGCGTTTTGAAAGTCGCAAAAAGAATCCGCAAGAGGGTTCTGATTATCGGAAAGGGACAGGTAGATGAAATCGTAACCAGAAATACCGACGTGAGAAGATGCGGAATAGATAATATTGACGATTTCATCAAAGACAGAGATACCGACGAGATTATCATCTGTGAAGAAATCAAGCACCAAAAAGACCTTAAGCTTTTAATCTATCTCGTGCAGAAATTCAAAACAGATATAATATTCAGCCCTTCCAATTACATGAGATTGCTCAGCGACAGAATCAACGGTGAAACTTCGTACGATTTTCTTGATACTTTTGTCGGTAAAAAAACAAACACCGAAGAATTCCTAATGAGAAGTCTCGATATAATCGGCGGCCTGATATTTTTACTTGTATGTATACCCCTGCTTCTAATAATCTCATTACTGATTAAAATTACATCACCCGGAACAATTTTCTATAAGCAACAGAGAGTCGGCAAACACGGAAAAATTTTCACATTATACAAGTTCAGGACCATGATAAAAGAAGCTGAAAAAATGGTCGGCCCCGTTCTGGCAAGGCATGATGATCCTCGTGTAACAAAATTCGGCAGAATTTTACGCAGATCGCGGCTCGACGAACTGCCTCAGCTTTTCAACGTAATAAAAGGTGATATGAGCCTTGTCGGCCCCAGGCCGGAGCGGCCGCACTTTGTAAAAATCCATAAGGCGCTGCGTGAATTAAGATTGGCCGTCAAACCGGGAATGACGGGACTTGCACAGATTCGAAGCTATTATGATTTAAAACCACAGCATAAAATAAAATACGACTACCTCTATATACAACGCAGGTCGTTCTTCCTGAACCTCTACATCCTTGCAAAGACCATTCCTGTCGTTCTTTTAAGAAAAGGTCAATAGCTCCCTAAGCTATATATCGCCGCCTTTCTCAGCCCTACCTAAATCAATCCAACCCAACTTGATTCTCCTTCCGTGCAATCCTTCTTTGCCCGTATAGAAGCCAAGCTCGAAATTATAAGGAATCGGTTTTGCCGAAATCTCCCTTGTAATCGTAACATATTCATTATCAGGCCATTTTGATGTCACCGGTGTCGGATAAAAATCCCAGTTCGCAAATCCGCTTTTCTGTCGCTCCTTCGGTAATGAAGTAACATCCTCGTCCTTGATCCATCCATGAAAATAAATCGCCCAATCCTTATCAAATCCACCCTTAGTCTTAAACGTAAAACTGAATTTGTATTTTTCATCTCCTACCTTTTCCCAGCGATACCCCTCAAAAGATACTTTATCGCTTACACATCTCCTCAGATCGTATATCGAAATACCAGTTTTTTTACCATTACCCGCCTCATTAAAAACCTTCCTGGCGTCCGGAAATTCACCCTCGATTCCAAGCACCTGACCGGTTTTTAATATCGATACTGCATACCTTACCCTTTCAGGAACTTCCTGTTCATATAAAAGCCCTTCTCGTTCCGCATAAAAACTTATGCGTTTATCCGGCACACCGATAACATCGTCTTTGCTGGTGTTAGCTGCGAGCCACTGTGCGGCAGACAGATAATTTCGCCCTTCGAGACGTATAGGCCTAAACAACCTGATTGAACAAATAGAGACACCAACACCCAGTAAAATCAACAACAATAATTGACAATGCCGGTCAGTTTCCAGTCGGTCCTCAAAAAACCTGCGTCCCAGCCAATCCGACATTGCCCATAAACCTACCGGCACATAAAAAATAGTAACCGCAACCAGCGGCATGCTATATCTTCTGCTGAGATACTCCCTGAAACTAAAGACAAAAATCAAAATGATAATATTAAATACTATAAAGATAGGTATAAAAAACCTCTCCACTTCCGAAGCTGCATCCTGTTTACGAAAACGATA
>CAZKYP010000002.1:15206-56680 GCA_964556885.1 uncultured Pirellulales bacterium
TAGGTATAAAAAACCTCTCCACTTCCGAAGCTGCATCCTGTTTACGAAAACGATAGTAAACACCAATCACCCAAACAGGCATAAAAAAGTACATCAGATTGTCACTGATATCCCCCAAAACTCTGCCTATTGTCCTGAAAAATCCAGGCAAAATCGAAGCGGCATATATATTGTCCTTGCCTTCGAATATCAGCATCCCGGATTTTTCTTGTCCCCACGCATCGGAAGAGACGACCTGCTTCTGCGACGCTGAAAAAGGTATGCCTCCTCTTATAGCCACATACGGTACGGCTGGAATTAAAAATCCAATAAGAAGACATGACAATGCATAAAAGAACCTGCGTTTGCTCAAATTGCGGCCCGGCACAAAAATACCTGCAAGCAGCCATAAAACTCCATAAATCACCAACTGCACACATTCCAGGCGAACCATGAATCCAAGCCCTGCAATAAGACCAGCAGCTCCAAACATCCAGTATTTACATTCCCTCGCCCCCAGAAGTAAAAACAGAAAACCTGAAACAAGAAAAAGTATATGAGGCCAATCCCTCAGGACATCGCTGCCATACTGGGCCGGATAAGGCAATATCACAAGTATGAGAACCGCCACCAAACTCGTTTTGCTCCCGACTAACAGCTTGCCGATAAAATACAACGGTATCAAAGCAAGCAGCCTGCAAAACAGATTTGCCGCCTGGGCCGAATAAATCCAGACATAAATCGACTGATTGTCCGTGAAAACCGATGCAAGCCAATGAAAAACGAAAATAAGAAAAGGATAGCCGAACGGATGCCCCTTGATAACAGCAATCGGATCACTTTGAAACTTTTTGGCCTGTTCGATATAAAAGACACCGTCCTTTGAAATCAGGACCGTCGTGAGAATCAGATATACGCCGATTATAAAAGCAGCCGTCAGGATAAAGACAAGATATATCATATCCTGTTTTGTAACTAATCGATTTTCATCATCATCGGCAATCATTTATGTCTCAAATCATCCTTTGAAAAATAAAACAAAAGCCAAAGCACATACAATCGTCAGCACGCAGGGCACGAGGAAAATCGGACGCCACTGGAACTTGCCATCCTTCTTAAAGATATCCATAATAGCTCCGGTAATCTGTGTACCGATAAAATTACCCAGGCCCAGGGTAACGACAAAGATTAAAGCTTGTGCTGAGCTTCTGATATCAGGCGGGGCTACCTTATCCACATACATTTGGCCGGCGAAAAAGAAGAACGTATAACCTAAACCATGGAACGTCAGCGATGAAATCACCAGCCAGACCGGCCGCTTCATAGCAAAGATTATATATCGCATCGGCCAGGCTATTACTCCAATAACCAATGTCCATCGAAAGCCCAGATTAGACAGTGAAAGCTTGAGCAACCAGTACATAGCTATTATCTCCGCGCACTGTGCCAGTGTCATAACAGCAGAGACATTTTTATGCTGTACTCCGATATCTTCCAGGAACGGCGCCGTCGGTACATAGTAGAACTGCAGTTCGGTAGTTACTACAAATGAAATAATGAGAAAAATAAGAAAATTTGTATCGCTAAGCATTTTAAATGCATCAACAACCGCCAACGGATTGCCGGGCGTCTCTGACGGTGGAGTATGTGGCAGAATAAAACAGAAGACACCCATTATCAAAGAGAAAACACCGGCAAGGGTCAAGGCATCACTGCCTCTGATTTTTATTTTGCTCGAACGACGCCATAAAGTAAGGCCCACTCCGGCAATTATCCAACCAATCGTACCCCATACTCGTATTCCTCCGGCTTGTGTATCCGAATCAGTCAGGTGTCTGAACATCAGAGAGTTAACCAGGGACAGTGTTGGTGCATAAAGCAGCGAGTAAAGCCCCATTAGTCCGAATAAACTCCAGAATTTTGTTCTTCTTGCAGCCATTAGCAGCACTATCCCACCGGCCAGGTGAACCACCGCCAGGAAATATTCTGTTGCCACCCAGCGATCTGTGATCTGGCCGCCAACAAATGATGCAACTATAACACCCAGCCACAATGTTGCGTAAATCCATCCCGTTTGTTTGCCGCTCATCTTCAAGGGACCTATTAAATGTGTCGCCAACACCGGAGCCCATGCGCCCCAAATCGCAAACTCCAGGAACATCATCACACTCAACTTAATGTATAATTGCCAATCCATTTTTTTCTCCCTTATTGAATCCGTCGTGATCAGCTATGTGAACTCAGTCGTTCTACAGTCTGCTTTATATCTCCGAACCGGTCATCACCGGCTTCCCGTTCTATTGCTAAAGCCCCATCGAATTCTATTTCATCAAGTGCCTCTAAAAATGAGTCCGGATCAACCTGCCCCTCGCCCCAGGGCACTTCCTGTCCCCATGTACCGGGCCGGCTTGTCCGAATCGCATCTTTGATATGAATATGCTTAATCCAAGGGGCCAGTATTTTAACTGCTTCGACAGGGTCGCCCTTGTCATAAAGAATCATATTGGCCGGATCAAAATTGACTCCAATCGCCGGGTGATTCAATTTTTCCAGAAAACCTCGAAGCTCATCTGCTGTTTCCTGACCTGTTTCCAGTAATAACCTAATGTTTTTCCGATTCGCTTCATCTGCTAATAATTTGACTCGCCCGTGGAATTTTCGAGTATATGAATCATCGTTTTCATCGATAAAACCGGCGTGCATCGACAGATATTCTACTCCCAAGTTTGCCGTCACTTCGACAGCATCTGTAAAAAGCTTACGATTCCGCTGCCAAAATTCATCAGGCACAATACCGCCGGTTATTTTAATTCTTTCTAATGTCGAATAGTCTTCCTGGGGAAAATCTATCATCGTGGCACTTATATTCCAGTTTTGCTTCCTGACTTCCGCCAGGTAATCATTCCCCCCTGCCTCCAGTGCCGGCCTTACAGCAAGATGTATATGCCCGACTCCAATTTTAGTCATTGCATCCGCCACACCTGCAATATCAGTCCGTAACGACCAACTACACACTCCAATCGGCCAGTCCTTACAATTCATTATAAATCCTCCGTCTTGGATTTACGGTTCGCAGCATCTATTCTATAAAAACCTTCTGCTTTGTTTCAGCCGACTTCTTTTCAGCTTCGACAATTTTAACCGAATTCATAGACTGCTCCAGTGTTGTCACCGGTTTGACTCTTTCTCCGCCAATAACCTTCGCAAAATGTGCTATCTCATGGAACCAGCCGTCCCCCGCTTCCACTTCCGGCGCAAATGCCTGCCCCTGGGCCGGACAAACCTTTAATGCCGGCTGCCGCGTAAGATCGTAAATAATAGCTGCTTTTTCCAGTACGATATTAAAGCTCATCTCAAATCCGAACGTCGGCGACATTGCCCAACTGCCCTCCGCCGTCACCACTTTTTCATCATCATACAAATACTGAGTGACAATATGTATCAATCCTCCACCCGGACCGTTTGCTCCGAAACTGCAAACCGCCTTCGGCAGTCCGAACAAATACTGAACGAAATCCGTATCATGGATGTGCAAATCGAGCGCCATTCCTCCGCTTTGTTTTTCGTCGATAAACCAGTTATCCTTGCACCAGGCCGGGACCGAACCCAGTCGCCGGAACGTCGCGGCTGTAACTTCACCATACTGTTGACTGTCAATAATCTCTTTAGCTTTGGCATATTCAGGCCAGAACCGAATACATTGACCGATTTGTAACAATTTACTACTGCGTTCGGCCTGCTCTATCATCCGCCGACAATCCTTTATATTAAGCGCCATCGGTTTTTCGCACAGGACATGAACACCGGCCGATAATGCTTTTATCGAATAATCCGCATGTAAATATGTCGGCAAAGTTATCGAAACCGCATCCAGTTTCGGGTGGGCAAGCATCCTCTCAAAATCCGTATACGTATCTATACTCTTCAAATCAATGTCATCCGGTAACTGCTCGATGTTGCCCTCTGTCTCTTTTGCCCCCTGCATAACGTACGGATTGGCATCGCAGACCGCTACAACCTCAACACCTTCCAACGCATTCCAGCACCGGTAATGTGTACGACCCATAAATCCAAATCCCGCTATGCCGACATTTAACATGTTATTCTCTCTTTCAGCACAAATCCCCTTTCAACCACCGTTTTATTGAACAGACATCTTATACAAAGTCTTCAATATTATCAAATCCATTTATCCGGGTTCATAAAGTCGAGGTTTCCTTAAATCCGGACATTGCCGGCTATTTATACTCCATAATGTCTGTCAGAACCAAAATAATCAATAATCTCAAGGCAATTATTACCGTATTACACAATCAAGGGGTTATCGGGTCTTTGTTTTTAACAACAATTTTACACGTATAAAAATTCTTTTTCGAGTGATATTTCATACGTTTATTACGCCGCAACTGCTCAAGTATTAAATAATTAATGCCGATAGTTTCTTGTCTGATAAGATTAAATAATTTTATCCCTAACCGACCATATTTTTGAAACAATCACAGGATTGATAAGATGAATGAAACTGTTGAACGACCTGCAGAGATAGTAGCAATCAGTCTTAACTCGACAGTTAAAGCCGCCGTGGATAAAATGATTGCCAATAAAATCGGTTGCCTTATCGTTAACGACAAAAACGGATTATACGCCGGCATAGTAACAGAACGAGACATAGTCAACAGAGTGGTTGCATCATCAAAAAACCTTGAGAAAACCACTGTCGCCGAAATTATGACAACAAGACTCGTCACCTGCCCGGTCGGCACTCCGACCAGCAAGGCCAGAAAGATAATGTCGGCAAACCGGATTCGTCATCTTCCCGTCGTCGATAACGGTGTGGTAATTGGAATACTTTCAGCCCGCGATCTTATGGGACAGCAGCTTCTCGAAGATCGTGCGGCGGCTGAAGAAGTTGCAATGCTTGCTAATTGTCTCAAAAGCATCGAGATAAGCGAAGCCGCCGACACGGTAACAACAGAAGTCCCAAAACTCTTCCAGGCTAAAAACTGTGTGCTGTATCTTTTTGATGAAAATCCGGCCGGAACAAACAATTATGAAAAAAAGGAACCGGCAATACTAAGCTATAATGAATGCCTATGTCCGAAAGAATACCTGGTCCGTTCGGTCGAATCCGGATGCTCCGAATCTATTGTCAGCCCCAACCAATCATCTATAATTGAAAATATAGAATTGATTGATAACCTGTGTAAATCCAAAATTTGTGACAGAATACCGGAGATTTGTGAAAAACTCGGAGCACAGTCACCACGCCTGATTATCCCGATATCGATTAAAACCGGCTCTTCGAATACGGGAAAACAGCTTTCTGGCTGCCTTTGCATGTGCACATTAACACCTGCAAGTACCTTAAACAGAGAGCTTACCTCCTACAAGGCCAAGCTGACAAGAGAGATACTGACCTCCCACCTTACGAACGCGAGCCTGTATCAGCAGGCAAGACTCACCTCACTGACCGATGCGCTGACCGGCATCGGCTCAAGGAAACTTCTGGATGACAAACTCCAGGACGAGTATGTACGTGCGAAACGATACAAACATCCTTTATCGATTGTAATTATAGATCTCGACAATTTTAAGACCATAAACGACACTTTCGGCCATGCGAACGGCGACGAGGCACTTAAAAAACTCGCCGAATGTATGAAAAAAGAAAAGAGAAATCCGGACATCATCGGCCGATACGGAGGCGACGAATTTGTCATACTGATGCCGGAAACAAACTCTGAAAATGCCTGTGCATTTATGGAAAGACTCCGTGTCAAAGTCCAGATGCTCAATTTCGTAAAGAACCTGGAAATAACAATTAGCTGTGGAATCGCCGAAAGTTCACCCGACAGCGAAGACTCGTCCAGCGAATTGATGCGGAAAGCCGACGTTGCTTTGTACGAAGCAAAAAGCGCGGGACGCAACTGCGTGAAGCTCTGGAACAAAAATATGACAAAGGCTTTGAGAGCGAACGATATCGAAACCAGTAAAATCAAAAAACTGAGAAAACGAATCGTCGGCCTGTCGGAGCAAACAGAGAAAACGTTCATTCAAAGCATCTGGAAACTCATTCAGACACTCGAATCGAAGCATCCCTATGCGAAGAAACATTCTATAAATGTAACACGTTATGTTGTCGGCATTTCCCAGACAATGAACATCTCACCAAAACAATCAGAGGTAATCCGCCGCGCTTCGATGATTCATGATATTGGAAAAATCGGGATACCGGACGCAGTCCTGTTTAAGCCTGAGCGGCTTACGCCCCGTGAACGCAACATCATCGAACAGCATCCTGTTATAGCCGTACAAATTCTGGATAAGTTGAGCTTTCTGGAGAAGGAGATAGCCATCATCAGAAGCCACCATGAAAAATGGAACGGCCAGGGTTATCCGGATGGACTATCGAAAAAATCCATACCTTTTGGCGCCCGTATTCTGGCTGTCGCCGATGCGTTCGACGCCCTGACTTCGATTCGTTCTTATCATCATTCACGCCCTGTTGATAATGCCATTCAAATCCTTGTCGATTCTTCCGGATATGATTTTGATCCCAAAGTTGTCCAGGCTCTGGTCTCATGGCTGGAGCAAATTTGCAAACAATCAGGCAAAAAAGGACCAATAACTTTAAAGGACCTGTTTGGTTTACAAAAACAACACGATGACGACTGCATAAATGAAAACGAACCTGATATGGTCCTCAGTGGTATATAAGCCCGACGGTTCCGATTTGTTGTATCATTTGTCAAGATGAAGCAATAAACGGTTGATATCTTCAATACGTTCATTCAGGGGCGGATGCGAAGAAAAATAACTACCTAACTCAAATCGCTCGCAATGTGATTTCGATTCGGCCAGACGCCGGAGTAACCGCACACAGGCAGACGGATCATAGCCAGCCGCAGCAACAAGCCTTACACCAAGCTCGTCGGCCTCGGATTCCAGTTCTCTCGAATAGGCGCTTTCAAGAAATTGTACGCCCACATTCCTGAGCCAGCCCGCAACCATCCCACGGACGGGAGCAGCATGGGATGCGGCGTTTATAGCCAGATTACTGATAATACGATTCATCGCATGGCCCCGGATCACATGGCCCATTTCGTGCCCCAGAATAAATGCTATCTCGTCCCGGTTCCATTCGCACAATTCCAAAATCGAGTCGGTTAAAAAGATGAATCCGCCCGGGAGTGCGAAAGCATTTTGCTCAGCCTGTTCGAAAACATCAAAGTTGAACCTTCGAGATTTATTAACCACGCAGGGAATTATACGTTTGGCTGTTTCATCGATAATCTGTCCGGTCTGTCCGCCGGAATCGCCGGAGCGATACATCTTCAGATTACGTCTTACCTCCCGTGCCAGGTCTCGTCCAACCTCGTGTTCGACTGTGACGGCTTCCGCCTCGCTGCCGGTTATGGACCGCCATATCCACCTAACTTTACGGACATTCGGCCCGAACTTCCTGCCCAAATCGTAAAACAGATTACTCAATTTTGAGATATGTCCTATGAACCATATTGACAGAATTGCCCAAATCAATATTTACATCAATGAGAGTGTTGGGACTCGAACCCAAGACCTACGCATTAAAAGTGCGTTGCTCTACCAACTGAGCTACACTCCCGTCGGTTAAACCTAAACACAGGAGTTTACTTCCTAATTGACTTTTCTGCAAGAAAATTCAGGATAATCTTCTTTTACTCTCCGAGATAAGATCATAATGTAAGACAGCTCGCTGAATCTTATCCGCCTTATCTTCGAAGATCCAAGCTTTTAACAGGGCAAATCCGTCGATAGAACCTAAAAAGGATTGATTTACAAGACCCATTTATGTTAAAATAGTTAATGAAATTCTGTTTTTTCTATCAATGGTCGTTATATCGAGGTTTGGCAAGTCCGAGCAGGATCATTTATAAACCTCGACTAATCACAAGATAGTATAAATGTCTTATAAAAAGGATTACACACGTTTGTAAGATTTAGAAAAATTATATTTCTACAGCTCATTTTGGCCGTGTACTCGGCCGGTCCGGTCAATTCTCAACCTTACGAAGCAGACAATATGCATCATAAGGCTGATTTATACCTCCAATCAGAGAACTTAGCTGAAGACTCTACCGAAAAGACACTTGTTATCAACGAGTTGATGGCCGGTAATTCCAACTTCATTACGGACGCACAGGGAGACTCCGACGACTGGATCGAAATTTATAATCCGGGCAGCCAGGCTATCAATATCGCCGGAATGTACCTGACAGACAATATTTCAAATCCTACAAAATGGCAGATTCCCAACAGCAATCCATCCATCACAACCATATTTCCACAAGGTTTTCTTTTAATCTGGGCCGATGCTGAAACCACCGAGGGAGTGCTTCACGCAGACTTCAAACTCAGCTCTGATGGAGAAGAAATCGGCCTTTTCGAAAGTGACGGTGGCACGCTTATTGATAGTGTTACTTTTAGCCCCCTGCCCGACAACATTTCTTACGGCAGGCTTCCCGACGGCGGCGATAAATGGCAAATCTTCGATATACCCACACCGGGCCAATCCAATAGAAGCACTTCCGGTGATATTATTATCACTGAGGTTATGTACCATCCTTATCATCCAGATTCAGGAGCGGAAGATATTGGACAGGAATACATCGAGCTTTACAACCGCAGCTCCGAATCCGTCAACCTTGCGGGCTGGAGATTCGCAGATGGTATCAAATATACCTTTCCAGACGGTGTTACAATAGCAGCAGGAGAATATCTCATTGTGGCTGCTGATATATACACATTCATTAATAAGTATCAGAGCAATGCAAAAACTGTCGGCGGCTGGAGCGGCCATTTGAGTAACAGCGGAGAGACTATCGAATTGGTCGATAATAATGGCATCATAATTGACAAAGTCCGCTACGCTGATGAGGGCGACTGGGCGATACGTGAGTTAGGACCGGTTGATAACAATCATCGCGGCTGGATATGGATTGCCGAACACGACGGCCTGGGCAAATCGCTGGAGCTGATTAATTCCGCCCTGCCCAACGATCACGGACAAAACTGGGCCGCAAGTAAAATTGACAAAGGCACACCGGGCAGGATTAATTCTGTTGCCAATGACAATACTGCACCTTTGATTCTTAATGTTATCCATTCTCCTGTTATCCCAGGCCCGGCCGATCCCGTTACAGTCAATGCACGTATAATATTTGAACCGGGAACGAGAATAACTGTAGCAATTTACTATCGAGTCGATACGTCATATTTCAGCGATAATGACACTTACCCGCATTTCGAACCCGACGATTACAGCATGCTGCCAATGTTCGATGATGGTTTTCACGATGACGGACAGGCTAATGACGGTATATACGGCGCGGAGCTTTCTGCTCAACCTAATAGCACAATCGTCGAATTCTTTATCGAAGCAACAGACACAAACAACAATACACGTACATGGCCGGCGCCGAGTATTGTAGATGGACAGCGAGAGCAGGTAACAAACCTGCTCTACCAGGTCGACGAAACTTTTAACTTCGATGGAAATCAGACGCCGGGCGCCCAGCCGGTCTATTATCTGATTATGACAGAAATGGAGCGGGGAAGGCTGGCCTACCTCGGTAATAGAGAAAATGACAGCCGCTCACATGCTGAGATGAACGGCACATTTATCAGCGTAGACGGGGAGGATATCAAACTGCATTATAACGTCGGCATCCGCAACCGTGGTAATGGCTCGCGCAGGCCGCCCCCGAACAACTACCGTGTTAATTTTAAAAGTGACAACGAATGGAAAGGTGTAACCGAAATTAACATCAACAGCAAATATACTTACCTTCAATTTATAGGCAGGTTACTCTTCGATAAGGCTGGTATGCTATCCGCGGATGCCACTCCTGTACAGGTGAGGGTAAACGGAGAAAATCTTGCTCTTGATGATCCGAATAAGATGTATGGTTCATATGTCCAGTTGGAGGTCTATGACAGCAATTGGGCCAAAAATCACATTCCTGACGATCCGGATGGAAACCTTTACAGGTGCATTAGTTCCGGGCATGACTGCGACTTAAGATATTTAGGCGAAGACCCGAACGCTTACAGCAGAGGAAATGACTATGTCAAAAACACAAACAGTTCTGAAAACGACTGGTTTGACCTTGTCAACCTGACATACGCGCTCGATGAATCATCCAACGAAACCTATGTTCAACAAGTAAACCAGATCATCGATGTAGACCAGTGGATTCGCTGGTTTGCGATTGAAACCCTGCTAAGTAACCACGAAACTAACCTTAGTAATGGTTACGGCGATGACTACTACCTGTATCGAGGTATTAAAGATCCGCGTTTTATCCTGTTACCCCACGACCTGGATACTATCCTTAGATGGTCCGACCGTAACGATTCAATCTGGGAGGCGACCGCCCTACCCGTAATAAGGCGGTTTCTAACGTATCCTGAATTTAAGATTCGCTACTATGCCCAACTGAGGGATTTGATTGAAACTGTTTTTGCCCCGGAAAATTTCAATTCATTTATCGATCAAAACTTAAGCGGCTGGATTCCGCAATCAAAAATAGATGAAATAAAAAATTTCATGGCTGCACGCACTTCCTATGTGCTATCGGAAATTCCCTGAGGATTTTAATAGCAAATCTATTAAGAGAGCTTCCCATTTAAATAAATTGGTTCTTGTTACAATACGTAATCTCCATTAGAATGCTATCATTTAAATGACCAGTTATATATAAATTTTGCAGTTTGAATATTTATTCGAGGGCGGGATTACAAACGAAAACCGAATCGGAGTGAAAAATGGAACATAAATTCATTAATCAAATCGAACCAGGCGAGTCAATTAACGATATTTACGTCGTAAAAGATCCGATTCTTCGAAGCACTACAAGAGGTGATTTATATATAGCCATGTTTCTTTCGGACCGCAGCGGGCAATTAAACGGAAGAATGTGGCAGGCAACGGAAACCGTTTATAAATCCCTGCCCAAGCCCGGTTATGTCCACATAAACGGCCGCAGTGAACTATATCAGAATAACCTTCAAATCGTTGTTAATAAAATCACGCCTATAGATCCTGAGAAAGTTAATATCGACTATTTCCTTGCACGAACGGACAAAGACATCAACAAGATGTTCGCTGAAGTCAAGGAAATGGTCTCTCGGATTAAAAATTCACAACTTAAGGCACTGGTCGAAGCATTTTTGTCGGACGACTTGCTAATGGAAAAATTCAAAAACGTACCGGGCGGCGTAAAGCTTCATCATGACTATATCGGCGGACTGCTGGAACATACTCACAGCATGCTGCAAGTCGCTTCGGCCATACTGCCGCTATACCCTGACGTACAGGCCGACCTTGTTTTGGCAGGTGTTTTTCTTCACGACATCGGCAAGACCGAAGAGCTTTCCTACGATATGGCTTTTTCTTATACGGACTCAGGTCAGTTAATAGGTCATATTGTCAAAAGCGTCCTTATGATAAATCAAAAGGCTGATTTACTCAGATCAAAAGGAATCCAAATCGAACAATCTGTACTGGATGCGCTCGAACACATTATCCTGTCGCATCATGGGGAATATGAGTTCGGCTCACCGAAGTTACCTGCAACGGCCGAGGCCTTTATGGTATATTATATTGACGATTTGGATGCTAAAATGAACCAGGTAACCTCGGCAATTGACGATGAGCCGGGAGATTCCAACTGGACTGCCTGGAAAAATGCCCTGCAAACCAAGCTTTACAGGAAACGAATTGACTAAAACACCGTCGATTCCGAATATTTTTTAAATAAACCGTCCAAACTCCCCCCCATATAGTTTGTCCGGTTAGGCATGCTGTATTTGTTCTTGCAAATATATCAACAACATTAAAATCAATGCTCAAAAAAATCTGATTTTTCGAACACAAAAAAAATCCTCCCCCCCACATCATATAATATCGACTATTTTCAACCGTAGTGATAATTTTTAGGATGAACGGTGTCAATGGTATGTCACTGATGGTTAAAAAACCTGCTAACCTGAGTACGCTGAGACAATTTTATATGGATTCCCGTTTGATAACAATACCGGAAAATCTCCATATTTTTTCAAATTGTTCATGTGACATTGATCTGGCGCCCGTAACAGGATCGGCAACTGTCACTTTATTCTCCGATATCTCAAGCACCGCCAGACAGTGGTCCAGAAGCAAAGCATCCCTGACAATCGCCAGTATAATACCGGCACCCTTGAGCTGTTTGACCGATTTAAAGCTGCGATATTGACATTTCAGTCCGGTCGCTCCATAGCGATTTTGCAAAGCCGATGAAAGGCAAACCGGAAGAGTACCTGCTATAGGACTCGAATAAGAAAGAACAGCTATTTCTCCCTCTTCCGCAGCAAGGCCGAGTTTTCCAAGAGCTGTTACCGCAGCCGCCGGACCACACGTATATGACGTCGACTGGCGACAGATTCCATCCGAATCGAATCTGGTCTTAAGATTTGAAAGACGGCTTTTTATCAGAACCGGTGCAAAAAACGGCAGGACGGAAAACCATGTCACAAAAATTACCATCAAAATACAAACAAGAATCTTTTCAAGCTCACTCGGCAGACGTGACAATGGAACCGTTAGGCCCATTGTTACAGCCAGGGAAACAATTACAAATCTGCATCGCCCCGCCGTCATCCAGGAAAACGGCTCTACAAAATATAGTATGTTCTTATATCTGGCCAAAGCCAATATTGCTATCAATACACAGGGGAATAAATAACCCAGAATCCACCAGGGCTTTCGAAAACCGGAGATGAATCTTCCCAGAATAACTCCCGCAATCGCTATTACAATCACACCAAAAGTTTCAAGCCATGCACTCATCCACCGTCCCCGGGGTTACTATTATGATAATATATGTTACTAAATTTATAATATTAAGTCAAGGAAAAAGTCTTATAACTCTATAATTATCATATATTTGCTCTATGAATTTATCCCGGAACAAGCTCTAATCAATTAGGTATTAAAATTTATATAAAAGTGTCCTATTTTTATATGTTTTAAATATATATTTTTTTCAATTTAACATGGACAGTAACTTGATTTCAAGCCATACTATGCCGATAAAAGAAGTAGCTTAAAATAGTTGTTGACTGTTAAAATACGTAATATGCTCAATTTGTAAGAGAAAGGAGTTTGTTATTATGCGTACTCGAATAACAATAATAACGATTTTATCGCTCTTTATGTTTTGCCTGACCGGATGCTTCTCATCTAATCCCAAGGATATTGCCGCATTCATAAAACCACAACAGGTAAATGTAACGGCTGAAAATTACATACTGCAGCCGCCGGACGAGATCCAGATATTATGCTCAAAAGTCCCGGAATTACATGAGCAAATACAGCAAATCAGGCCGGACGGAAAAATAAGTTTCGAAGCAGTAGGTGAGATCGAGGCGGCTGGCAAGACTCCAGTTCAGCTTGCCAATTCGATACGCGCCAAGATTTTGGAACTATATAAGTTATCGGGCGAAAATCCAATTGACGTTCGTATAACCGTCTTTAGGAGCAAATATGTATATGTCCTTGGGCAGGTAGGAACACCAGGTCCATATCCCTATTCAGGCCGTGATACTATTTTGTCCCTTCTGTCCCAGGCGGGTCCGACGGTTTTAGCTTGGCAGGGTCGTATTCAGATTATAAGACCTTCGAGTGATAAAAATGTCGCCCCGAAGATTTTCGAGCTTAATTATGACAAGATGATAGCTCACGGAGACACGAGCAAGAACGTTTTGTTGGAAGAAGGAGATATTATATTCGTACCACCGACTATATTGGCAGCCATAGCAATGAAGATAGAAGAATTTGTACGTCCGATCGGCAGTGCCTTCTCAACAGTCAACATAGTCTATGGAACTCCGATGCGCCCGCTTGGAGATAGAGGAGCACTCCCATGAAAATATCACACATAACACATGGGCGAAATGGGTACTCCGATGTGCCCGCTCGGAAATAGAGGAGTACTATAAGGTTCTTTTATCATAGCTAAACCGATCGATTCCGTTTTATGTTGATAACACAGGTAAAATAAAAGAAGTACTTCAATGCTCAGGCAGGAAAAATTACGAAAGATTCATATAGCCAGCACAATATGGTTTATCCTGTGTGTTGGCTATATTTTTGTCCTTGGTCTGAGGCAGGCCGGTGTTAAATGGTGGGTAGTATTTTCTCTCTCAGGTCACGGGGCTTTAGTAACCTTTATCCTGATTAGTCTTTACCTGTTTGCGATTTTCAGAGGAATCAGCAGCAGTCAAAAAGTAGAATTGGAACACCCACTGACCAGCACCACTTATTATGCTGTTTTCTATGTCATAACACCTTTTTTAGGCTCGCTTGCAAGCTGTTTTGGAATGGTAGGGGCAAATACGATCAGCCATTTTCTTATAGGAATAGCATTGGGAACTCTGGGCACAACCTTCATGGTCTGGGTAATTATCGATCCGTGTATTGGATTACTGGAAATGCTGTTGCCCCAAAGCAGAAAAAATCGTACAGTTCGGCTGGCCCAGGCTAAGAAAGAACGTGAAAGGAAACAGACATACAGCGAGCATCTCTTGTCTCAATTGCAGGAAAAAGAAGATGCAAATCGTCAAAACTGGCAGGAAATATTAAAACCTCACGCTGAAAAGCTTGCAGTTTTGCTGACCTCCGAAAATGCCGATTTCAAACATGCTGAACGCAATGCCGCCGGTTTGGGCGCCTGCGCTTGGCAGATAGGAGGTATAAACTGTATGCGGGAACTTCGTAATATGGCGTTAAATATCTGTAAACAAAAGGCTCGTAAACAAGATGTTGTCGATTACATCAGTTTCTGGTGGGACGGCATTGGAAGCTGGAGAGCTCCAACTTTTATTTCATAAAATTTAATTGCATTAACAGGAACTTCGGAAATAAAAAAAGGGCGAAGCAATAATACTTCGCCCTCCTTTGCTTTATAGTTTTTCCCTCTTAATAAACAGGAAAACCTTTCAGAGTGTTCTTTGCCTTCTCAGCCATCCGACAAGGCTTACCCCAATCGCACTTAGTAAAACTGCACCAGGGGCCGGAACAACGGCGGATCCACCTTTATCATCAGGTTGGCATACAATATTGCAGTCAGACTTGGGCATATCCACGATTTTTGGGTTTTCACAACCTTTTACAAATATATAATCTCCCATTCCACCTCTTATCGGTCCAACCGGCAGGGTCGGATAGTTCGGTTGAAAAGGTTTACCAAACTTCCTTCCATCCCACATCGGCCCGCAAAGGTCATCGAAATCCATCATATTCCCAAACTTCCACTCATTGTCTTTCCTGCCAAAATCATCCCATTCCATCCAGTTGTAATTAGGTACAACTATAATAATGATGGGTTGGTTATACCACATTTTGACAGGAGGTTTTACTAAATTGCAATCAAACTTGGCCATTGCCGGAACAGCAGACAAAATCAGAACAACTGTTACGCAAACAAAAATTAATTTTTTCACTTTTTTCTCCTTCCATGGATTATATATTATTGCGTTTTTCCAATCTCCTAAAGATCAACAAATGACCTCCAATTTGAAGGGCTTTGCGCATTAACCCTCCGTATATAGAAGGTTACAATCTCACTTGTATATATGGAGGGCCGCGGGCTAATTGTACGAAATCAAATGATTCGGAAAAAACGTTGATTAATTTCAAACAGTAAAATCGTGTATATTGTATGGAATGTTCTGAAAATGATAGCAGAGTGATTATTATCGTTTGTTTTGTCGTAACCGGTTTCTTACTATTCGTTGAATTACAATATGCATATCCGTATGAATTATCTAATTTCTCTCGATTATCAAAGTTCTTCAATAAATAAGGCGGCAATGGAAATGATATCGCAGATTCGGGTATACCGGCCAAAAATCTCAATAATCCGATATATCGAGTATCATCTAAATTAACGGGTAACCCATTATTGACAGGTCTATAATACCCATCGTAATTAAAAGAGAAAAATTCTTCATCGTTTTTATTACTGGACAAACGTGAAACGACATGAGGTAATATATTTAATCCGGTTTGTCCCGCCCATAACAGTCCAATCAATGCATTTATCCAGAACCTCCTGTCTCTTACTAATGATATACATACAAAACTCGCAACAACCATCAATAATGCCTTTGGTCCGGCTGGCATCGATTTATAATGTAAAATCGAGTCTATTTGTACATCATAATTAACAAAAGGTCTGTTAAATTTGCTTTCAATGTCATTTAATTGATATATATATGGTCCGGTAAGATACCTTTTTCCCTTTCGATATTGATTATATTCATCCGGATTAAACTGATTAGTCGTTGAGAAAAAAGAATTTTTACTTTCATATATGTCGAATGTTAATGATGCATTCGTCGATGATATGATGAAGAAAACTAATAATATAGCCAATCCTTTGATATTCTCAAAAAAATCCATGTCTTCTCATGTCTCCATACAGAGCGCACTACCACTTGATCACATAACCGGCATGCCACCCTCACACACATCTATCGATGGCTACTCCTTTGTAGCTATGTGTCCAATTAACATTCGATAATAATATGTCTGTTTCAAATAACAACAGAAAAATCTAAACTAACTAAAAATACGCATATATTTTCGGACGTATGCCCTATGCAGATATTATCGGACATATTTATACAAATACTTGAAAGTATCTTAATATTATTTTAAATTTTTTTCGTTACTACATGCAGAAATTGCATGGAAGAAAAGACAAAAGAACTACCTTTACCAGAGTTTGATATATCCTAAGCTGCCAAAAAAAGAAAATTAACATTTCTTATTAACATAGACTTTCAGTATGGTCGGATTTCATAAAGGATTGATATTAACGAATCACTCGCTGAAATGAAGTATGTGGATTCGGATATGAACTATCGCCTGCGGTTAAAAAAACGGCAGATGCTAATACTTTTCAATCCACTGAAGAAAAATATTGCGTATCATCATAGTGCATTAAAAGCTCTCTTACATCCGCAACAAACGTTAACAGCATCGCAATCTTGCTTTTAACATGCACTTTTCGGTAAATATTCCTTGTGTGCGTTTTTACCGTACCCGGTTTTATCCGCAATTCCTTTGCTATACTGCCATTTCTCAACCCCTGACAAAGCATCTCCGCAATCTGACGCTCGCGAGGTGTTAGATTGTAACGATTCTGTACATAAGACCACTGTTTGTCCTCAAGCAGAACGCTGTTGGAGCAATTCCCTGAATTTCCCTTGTTGGCGCCTCGCCCGTCTGAATTTGGTAACTGTAACATGGTTAACTACCCTCCTCCGATAACTGTTTAAGCAGATCCTTCGCCTCAGCCAATTCTAAGTCAGATAATCCGCCTATTTCTTTATTTAAGTTCAAAGCCCGGTTTAATGATTCTAATGCTTTATTCCTTTGCCCATCCTTCGCAAACGCCCTCGCCAAATGAAAATGCGTTGCAACAGCCGATGGCATATTGTCCGGATTGAGTTTAATACACTTGCTGAAATCCTGTATTGCTTTATCAAACTCACCAAGCCGGAAATACACCATGCCGCGTGTATCAATAAGGTCGAAATAGTTGGGTGCTATCTTCAGCCCTTTCTCCGTAAGCTTCAGGGCATCCTGATATTTCCCTTGTTTTTCACACAACAACCAGGCAAGATTATTTAGTGCAATGAGATTATCCGGCTCAAGTTTAAGAATGCGAACATAAAGCTCCATTGAATCGGCAGAATTCCCCATCATTTCCTTCAGAATGGCAAGGATATTTAAAGCCTCAGCATTATTTTCTTCGTTACCAAGTATAAGTTTAAGTATCTCTTCCGCCACCTGCCTTGCCTGACCGTCATCAACGGATGCTAAGTCCCTTGCTATTACAATAGTTATATGACTTCTGTCCTGACGATTCCGGTACCATTCTATAGTTTTTTGCTTTATCTTGTCCCAGAGCAGATCGTCTTTAAGCAACTGGACCTGAGTTAATAACGGATTCGGATCATCAGGCTCAGCTTCCATCAGTGAATCAAGCTCATTTAATGCTTCATCTTTATTGCCGTTCTTATATACAGCAACAGCCAAAGCCATCATACATTTTCTCTTTTTCGACATATCACTGGCAGTCATTCGTTTTGTGAGTAAATCTATGGCCTTTTGTGATTCTCCAATAGCGATATATGTATTCGCCAGAAGTGTTGCTGTGTCGATATCGTTCGGGTCCAGCTCACAAAGCAGCTTGAGAGTGGGCACGGCCAGGATCGGCGAGCGAACCGCTTCGGAACGGGCTTTCAGCAACAGCAATGACTTATCATTGGGTTTATGAGCAAGACCCAGCATCGCAATATCCACAGCGGCCCCCGGTTGTGCCCGTCTCAGGGATATATCACCCAATAATACCCACGCATCACTGACTTCCGGATTGGTATTTGTTATCTCCTTAAGAACTAATTCGGCATTCTCAATCGCCGGAACCGTTCCCTCAGCAAGCATTGAACGCGCTTTTAGCAAACGCAGTTGCACATCATCCGGATTCGATTTCAATGCCGCCTCAAGCAGTGATCTTGCCTGGGATAATCTTGTCGACTCTTCCGATCCATGGAACAAGGAAATTGCTCGTTTCTGTACACGAATATCATTCGGCGATATTGTCAGAGCTTTATCGATATCGGCAATTGCTTTATCCACCCGCCCCAAGGAACGATTGAAATCGCTGCTTGATATCCACACATCCACATTATTGGGTTCGACAGAAACAGCATGCCCAAAATCGTCCGCCGCCTTGTCGTTCTGGCCGATTAACGTATAAGTTCTGGCACGAAGAACATATGCAGATGCGTTTTTAAGATTATTAATCATATCATCGCAGAGCCTCAACGCTTCTTCCGTCTTGTTCTGACGAATATAGAGCTGGACCTGGGCAGCAGTCACCGGGATCGAATCCGGCGCCTTTGTTTTCAATTCGATCAGTAACTTGCCGGCTTCTTCAAACTGATTCTGCTGCATTTTAAGTAACGCAAGAGACAAACAGGCCGCCTGGTTATTCGGATCATTAATCAATAAATCTTCGAGAATGTCCGAGGCCATATCCAGTTCGCCGTGCCTGAGATAACTTCGCAACTGCAATTTGCTGAGCTCGGGATGGAAAATATCCTGCCTGGAAGCACGACTCAGAATCTGCTCGGCCTCATCATATTGCCGTGCATTGTAGAGTGCGGCGATGGCAGGAATCAATACACGCAAATCATCCGGAGATCTATTTAATGCCTCTCGATATGTTGAAATAGCTAATTGTCCTTCCCCGGCTCGTTCATAAGACCTTGCAAGAAGAACACGACTGGTCTGATCACCGGGATTCGCAAGTAAATTTTCCTGAAGAAGGGAGACAATCTGGGGATAACGATCCTTAAAATTATCTGTTACGAACCAGAGCCTCGCCTGCTCAAACCGCCATTGCCAGCCTTCTTCGCCATCTAAAGATTTGATTTCATCCACTATTTTTTGAGCAACTTCAATATTATTAATAACCTGTTCACATCTCAGAAGACGACGCCTGACAGGGATGTCGTTCGGAAGCTTTTTTGCCATCGAAGAAAACAGCTCGTACTCCTTTTCATCCTGCTCCCACCTGCCGTAGAAATCGGCAAGCAACAGACACAATTTCCGCAGAACAAGAGGCTCTTCAATTCGCTCCAGAGCCTCTTTGAGTACAAGCTCACACTCCAAGCGTTCACCCCGTTGATCCCGTAATACAGCAAGATATGTTATAACTTCCTGGGATTCCGGATATTCCTTTATCATTTCGTTTAATTTTTGTACCGCCTCATCTGTCTTATCCTGGGCGGACAACAGCTCAACTTCGGCAATACCAACTGTTACCTGCGAAAGATTGCTTTTCTTCAACTGGGATATCAACTCCTGTGCCTCTGTAAAATCGTGTTGCTGCATTGCCAGGTGAAACTTGAGCATTTTAACATTATCATTGATCATGTCATCATTATCCAACGAGGACAGTTGATTCTCCAAATCCTGCAGTATATTCGAATTTATCTGTTCCCGGCTGTCCGAGCTTTCGGTCAGTAGTTGTATCTGTGCCTGCATATACAACAAAGCAGCATCCCGACTGTTTGGTGCAAGACTCAAAGCCGTAGCCGCCTCCTCTGCCGCCTCCGCCCAGTTTCCCAATCCAATCAAAAGCTGGGCCAGGGCAATATGACCATTATAATAATCCACATTTTCAAATATAAGTGTGCGCAACTGCTGAATCGCCGACTGCGTGTCTCCCAAACGAGACAGGGCAGACGCCATTGCCAGACGAATTGCAGGAGACTTGTTACCCAGCTTCATCGACTCCCGCCAGCATCTAAGGGCCTCGGATATATTACCCCTGTTGGATGCAACAAGTCCCTCAAGAAATAAAACCGTCGCAGGGGCAATATCCTTTTGATGTAATTGCGAGATACAGCCGGAGGCCAATTCAAGCTCCCCGGAACGTATGAACAGTTCCGCCGCGACAAGCATAAAATCCCACGGTTGAGAAGAAAGCTTTTTTAATCCTTCTTGAGCAACTTTCAGCATCTTTTCTTTAGATTGTGATTGAAATGCCAGCCGGGCCCATACCTGCCATAGTTGCTGATTAATCGTTGAATCAGATTCATCTATAGCAATTAGATGCTTCTCCGCACGGTCAAGAAGATTTGTGTTAACAAGCTCCTCTGCAAGGCGCAAACGCACGCTGTTGTCGGACAAATCTCTTTTTTCAGCCTCATCAAGGTCGGCCACAGCCATGGACATATTATGGTTTCTTCGATGAAAACCGGCACGGATTATGTATGCCAAAGCAGAATTCGGATTGTTTTTAATCGCTTCGTCGAACCAAAATTGTGCTGACTCTGAAACTTCAGCCGGTCGCTGTGCGGCAAGCTGCCCTAAAGCCTCGTAAGTCAATATCTGCCCGGTATCATCTGCACATATAGCTTTCAGCTCTGCTGCAGCTTCGATAAACTTTCTTTGCCCGATAAGAGACAGAGCAAGCATCCTGCGAAGCTTGAAGTTTTTCGCCGTATCAGGAAATCTTCTGATAATTAGCTCGGCCTCGCCGGGCATGTTCATCATCAAATACACGTCAGCAAGCTCTTCGGCCGCCTTGCTGTTACCTTCATCATTTCTCAAAACCCTTCGGTATGCTTCAATGGCTTGTAGAACATTATTACGCTTCATTGGTCTGATTTGAAGCTGCGCATACGCATATTTCAGCAGTGTATCCGTATCTTGCTGTTCCACTGCAAGATAACGGCCTAACTGCTCGGCAGCTTCCGCCCACTCACATTCGTTATAGGCCTTTATTCCAAGATCGTATCCTTGTTCCGCCCTGTCACTTCTCTGCCATTGGCGTAATGAAAAAACACCCGCACCAAAAACAACCAGACCCAGAACAAGCACTATAGCCA
The DNA here is from genome assembly GCA_964556885.1 of uncultured Pirellulales bacterium. Classification (GTDB taxonomy): domain Bacteria; phylum Planctomycetota; class Phycisphaerae; order Sedimentisphaerales; family Anaerobacaceae; genus CAZKYP01. The sequence goes on from CAZKYP010000002.1 coordinate 36,678, forward strand.
ATTTCCAGTTAAAATATCTTCCAGGCATTGAACTACCCTTTCTTAATAAGTTCCTCTTTTTCCGCTTGATGTGTACAGAACGCACGTATGTAAATTAATATTTAACACCTGCATACCTGCTCACTCTTATTAGCTTAGAATTGACTGATGAAACTCCCAATCATTTTCCTTGTCGTTTGCAAGCATATCAACAAATCCGTCTTCAAAGACAAACTTCTGACATACTCAGTATCATAATAAATCCATTCCTGGAAATCTTTCATCGCCTGGCGTGTCCTATGAACCTGCCACATACCCGTAACTCCGGGCCGAACCGACAGGCGGGCGTCTCTCCAGAATGGACATAACGTATTCTCCGCCTCGGGAGAAGGTCTTGGACCGACCACACTCATCTGGCCGAGCAGGACATTAAAAAATTGAGGTATCTCGTCTATATATGTCTCCCGCAAAAACCTTCCAACAGTACTGATTCTCGGATCATCTGTCATCTTGAACTGCGGACCATCCACCTGACTGACAACTCTCAATCTTTCCTGTATCTTGGCGGCACCGGTGACCATTGTCCTGAACTTCAGACAACGAAAATTCTTCCCATGGAGACCTTGTCGTATATCCCCGTAAAACACCGGGCCGGGTGAATTCAATTTTATCGCCAGGGCGATAAAAGGCATTAATGGGGCAAACAAGGCCAGTACCATTATCGCCACCACACAATCAACAATTCGTTTGCAACATCCCATATATGAAAAATGCGGCCACATACGGAACGGACTGGAAATATCTCGAAAATGTCCCGAACATTTTTCATAAACAAGCGATATTTTCTTTCCTTTACCACATTTTTCTTTTTTATAATCGTGCTCCGGCTCCTTTACGATGCAGTTCCGCACGAGTTGATTACGAGGTACATTTATACCGGGCCCAATAATTGACGAATGTATAATAGCATCCTGTTCGATATTCACATCATCGCCGATGACAGCCGGACCAACTACAACAACTCCAGGCCCCATACGGACATTCTTCCCTAAAAGTACCCGGCCGGTAATTCTTGTATCTGGAAATTTCTTTTTTGTATCACGTACTCTTTTATTTGAGCCATGGCCATCAGCAAGCACCATCTCGCAAAACCGAAGCAATCCGCTTTCAGTCTCAAGGTCCAGCGATTTTCCTCCAGCATTTACGGCCTTTACAGTCAAATTATTCAACCGGCATCTTTTCATAAGAGCAGAAAAGGAAAGACATATGCCACCATCGATTAATAGCTTCTCCAGAATTGCAGTTCTGATGAAGAGATAATGGGGCCAGTCACCGGGAATCAGAGCCAGCTCCGCGGAATCCGAATATAATCGACATAAACCGGCTACTACCCCATCCGTCGTCAGCCGCACTTTTTCTCGTTCACTCAGTAAGTCGGGACTCAAATTTACAGCTACAATATCCGCTGCAATATTACTCATTATCTTTTGAAGCAAATTATAATTAGTTTGTGACACATAGCGTCCGTTGGATATAACGAACCATGAATTCATTGTCGGTTCCCGTCCGGCTCTGCTCACAAGTCCCGGCCCGATCGGTATATCTTCTGCATACGGAATCAGGTGCGGTTCGCTGTCGGAGGAAATCCGTTCCGACTGCGGATTTATAAGAATATCAGACTCAATAGTCCAATTCCGCGGAACAGCAAATACGGTGCCGGACCGGACCGTTATCGAATATTTTGCAGCCGTCTTTTCGTCGTTCGGAGCCAAACATCTGCCGAGACCGTTGATAACAACATCAGAAAGAGGTTTGTTCGAAAGGGCAAAACTCAGCAGATCTTTACTACAACGACCCTTATCCGCCCGTAACGAAGAATTTTCCTGTAAGATAATCAGATTCATAGATAATGAAGGATGTGTTACATACCAGTCCGGCGTTAATTAATTATAAACGTAAGCTCAATCAACGCAGAACAAGACAATAGTGGTAACCGGCTTTTACAAAATATATTCAGCTTCCATTAAGCTTTAGAATTGTCGGTGTTATCATCACCGTCCTCGGCAGAATTTTTCTTTTTCCTCGCACGCTTAGTGGTTTTTCTTGATTTTGTACTCTGGGTGTACGAATAATTTTGATTAGACTCGCTTCCGTTCGATTTCTCGGAATTACCGTCGATACTTTCGTTGCCATCCGTGGAAAACATCAGCTTTTTCCTCGATAGCTTTGCACTTTCCCTGTACTGAGCACTTTGTGCATAATAACTGTGACTATGTCGATAATAGCTGTGCCCCGCCTGAACGCTGCTGAGAACCGTACCTAATATTCTGGCGCCTATCTGCGACAGCCGCTCTTTCGCCTCTCTCAGGTCCGGCATCGTGGTGTGACCGGCATAGCTGGTTAAAATAACCGCATCACCAAGCTTGGCCCAAAACATAGCATCCGGGAAACCGAGGGCCGGAGGCGTATCAATAATCACATGGTCGTATTTTTCACTAATCTTCTTTATCAATTTTGCCGTCGACGGTAAAGTCAGCATTTCATAAACATCAGCCGCGCTGTTAAAATCTGACGCAAGCACATCAAGACCCGTCGAAGGAATGGAGTGTACGACGTCACCAAACTCCGCACCTTTCAGCACATCCTGCAGACCGCTTGAGCCTCTCGGAAGATTCAGCAATCGAGCAACATCGGGTTTTCTCAAGTCACCGTCTATAAGCAATACATGCTTTCCCGACTCCGACAGACTCGTCGCCAGATTTACCGCCAGAGTTGTCTTGCCTTCCCTCATACCTGGGCTTGTAACGACAAGTTTCCTCGGTATTCCCTCGTCGGCAAGCAGACCCAGGTTGGCCCGAATTGTCTGGTAATCTCCGATTATCTGTTCCGGAAGGAGAGACGGCTTGATCGTGTTCAGACTCGTGGTAGTTCCGATTATACGAATACCGATACGTCTTGCAACGTCATCGGGTGTCCGCAGGCTCTGGTCGGCCTTGTCTCTCAGATGCGCCAAACCAACTCCGCAAACCAAACCGGCAAAAACCAATGCGGCCGAAAGTTTCAATCTTCTATCATTAACCTTAGTTATATCGGCGTTATAAGCCACCGAAATTCTCGTCGGGCGTTTACGCTGCATCTCAAGGTCCTGGATTCGCTCAAGGAGTGTATTATACATCTGCTTGGTAAGCTCGTTTTCCTCCTGTAATTTCTGAATAGTCAACTGCTTGCGTCCGATTTCAATTGTTTCGGCATCCTGCGAGGACAGAGAATCGCGAAGTCGCTGTTCATACAATTTGGCCTGCTCCAGTTCGCTGCGTAAGCTAACAAGCTTCTTTTGGCCGGCCGAGGCAGCCTGTTTGGCAGCTAATTCATCAAAGGCCTTGTTGGCTTCCTCCTTGCGTTCTTTCAAACGTGTACGCATCATTTCCAGCAATTCCTTTTTTCTCTGTACCTCAGGATTTGTCTCTGTATACATCTGTTGTGCAACGATTAGTTCCTGTTCCAATGTCGTTATATTTTCCGTAAGTCCAACTACTCCTGGATCGTTATTTATATATTCCTGGCTTATTGAAAGCAAATCTTCAGGTGCGATAGGCTGTTCCTTTGTCTGCTCAAGAAGCTGGACCTGGGCCTCAAGATTTATTCTGTTTGCCTCCACGTCAGTAAGAGTCTGAAGCAATCCCTGGACACGCTGCAGCATCATGTCCTGCCTGCTGTCTAAAAGGGTTGTTCCATATTCCTGACCCAAACGGTAAATAGTCTGGCGCTGGGATTCCATCTTTTCCGAATTAAGCTTAAGTGCATCCTCCAGTGTAGTTAATGTTGTGTCCTCCTCCTTAATGGCACTGGCTACTCCTACATCCATATAAGCCCTGATAAAAGCATCGACTATCTGCTTGGCTTCAACATTATTTCCGCTGCTCATTGTAATTTCAATAAGCTCTTTATTTCGCGGAGCGGTAACAACGATGACTTCGTCAATGAATGCCTGTTTTAGTAACCACGCCGGCTCGCGATTTATTTTTGTGCCAAGTAATTTTTGCTTAATTTTCGAGACAGGGTCGGTTGCCGCATTTTGAAAGAAGGAAAGGTTCCTGCTTTTCAAATCGTCCGCCACCCTTTGAACTACCTGGCTGCTCGTCACCATGGCAGCCTGCGTGTTCATGTAACTTTCATAATTTGAAATGGTCCCGGGATCACGTTCACCAGATATAATCTCAACTAACATAGGAGCAACCCTGATCGCACCTGTCACCACATACTGCGGCTTAACAAAAAACCATACCGCGGGCAATCCGGCGCCGGTAAATAACAGAAATATAATCAGCACAATATACCAGCGTCGAATTACACCGGCCATAATGCTGGGCGCTGCATCTGTTTCATGTTCCGGCGGCGCCTGGATAGCATAAACTTCTTGTCCAACCACTTGATCATGATATTTTTCTAAATCGTTCATTTCCGGTACTCCTTCGATCGGGAACTGAAGTACAAATCATGGTTTGGGTTCAATGCCAAAACCTGTTGCCGGATGACCCTCAACACCTGATTTGTCTATACATTTTAACATATTTGTAACTATTTAACTACTATGACGTGTAATTATTATTGCTTCTCGGCTTTCAGGCCGTGAGGTAAGCCTCGTTAAAAGCCATAATTCAAAAACTATCGCCGCGAGTGCCAGCGGCATCATTGCATATCCACCGAAATCATGAAATATTTTTTCCCACTGCTCACCCTCAAGTACAGTGAAAAACACCGCCGTAACAGCCAATCGGATGGTATTGCACAGTAAAGCTATAGGCAGACTCGATATCAGAACAATTATCTTTTCCCACCAGGCGCGATTTACGAGTAGAACTACCAGCCCGCTCGTAACAAAAAAAGCCGTGACCATTCTCAGGCCGTTGCATGCCTCAGCCACCGCAACGGTTGATTGGCCGATATGAATAATATTACCCTCCCGCAGAACCTCATATCCCACCGTTTCGAGACAAAATACGGCCGAAGAAGTCGCCCATCGCTGCAAAGGCTGTGCCACCCATGCCTGCACTTGATTCGGCAAAGGCAGCATCAAACACAAAAACAACAAAATAGTGGCAACTTTCATAAAAAACCGCCAGCCAAACAAGAGAATTACCAGTGCGGCTACGGAAAGGGTTATCGACAACCTCTCTGCGGAACTCCACATAAAATACAAACCGAAAAGCCTCACCGCCTGCGCCGTAAGAAACGCAAACAAACCCCATATTATTGACGGCTGTATATGACATTTTCCTATATCTTTGTGTCTCGACCACAATATATAAAGGGCCATAAACGGAACTAAAAGACCGGAGGAATATTCATCACTTCTTTGCCATATATTCCAAAGGTCTTCAAAGCTCGACTTATAAGACCATATAAAAGCAACAAAAATTATAACAGGTGCAAGGAGTTTCAGGATATTACTTCGGTTGACCTGAATCCGTCCAGGCAATCTCCTGTTGAGCTTATCGATATATGGCTGAAATACTTCCTGTATCTGGTCCGTGGAAGCTTTTATGATATCCGCGGTTCTGCAAACTGTACGTTTCAGAATCCCTTTCTTTATACTCAGAACGGACTCCCTTTCGGCAGCGGCATTATTACCAACGACCGCCTGATAATCCAGGATACAATGTTGTACCCGGCTGTTTGAGCCTATCTTCGAGCCTTCCCACAACACGCTGTTAATTAAAATGCTGTCTTCACCGACGCGAACCTTTTTTCCGAGCACGGTCGGCCCAAGCACGACTGCGCCGCTCGACACACGGGCATTATCCATTACCACTACCGGCCCGTATATTCTTGCGGAAGAATCCACAACAGCGTTCGCGGATATATATACATCTTTCGAACTTGCTTTTAGACCGGCTCCGGCTTTGGAATACAGTTCGGGATCGTTAATCAACTTGTTGGAAACAGCATATAAATAATCCTGACTATCTCGAAAATTCCCGGCCTGTTCCGCCAACACAGCCGCATGAACATTCCTGCCGTTTCGCAACATTTCAGGAATCAGCCCCTCCTTGATATCCGCATAACCGGCTTTGGGAATATATTTGATAACTGCCGGATCGCATACATAAATTCCGGAAACATGGCCCATTTGTGTACCGTCATCATCACTGGGATTAAACATCATAGTCAAATCCGCACAACCTTCTTTATGAGCTTTTATCAAAGCATCCACTTTTGGAGGATTCACAATACTGGCTGGAAAGACTAAAATTAATGCCCCATCTTTATGATTTACCGCATCACGAATACATCCAGCCGTACCCACCGGCAGCTCCTCATCCAAAAAAGCCACGTCTATGCGGTCATCAGCACGAATCGACCCGGCTAATACAGAACCGTCACCGCCCGAACATACCACCGCCTGTTCGATTCCTTCGTCAGCCAGATGCGTCAACAGGCGTTCCAGAACGGGCCTGCCGGCAACCGGCCATAAGGCGGGGAGTAATCGTGTCGCCAGCGGGTATCTCCCGAAATCTCGCCTGCCCGCAAGAATTACCGCCATGATTTCCTGCCCGTCTACAGATACTTTTTTATGCTTATTTGTTGTTTTCTTTTTCACAATCAATTATTAGCCAGTTCAGCAAGAGCTATCAGCAATTGTTCAGCCACTTTTTTTCTGCACAGGCTGTTCAGATGTCCGCCATCATCGGTATATTCCGATGCCATCATAAAGACCTTCTCCGTTCCCTTGGAGGTATAACATCTTTTCGAATCCGGACCGACCGATTCGACAAGAGCCAGATCAAAAAATGGTTCGGTTTGATAACAGGCGTCCCTTAAAAGCGAATTGTAACGCTGTCGTTTAATGTTATCCTCCACAACACCCGGCCTGCCGAGTATCGTTTTGACGGATTGTTTGAGATTTCGTTTTATACCCTTCGGCGCCGAATGTATCGGAACGGTAATATTCAGGAATTTCGTTCGGGGGTACCGGCCTTTCAAATCCTCAATCGCCGATTTATAATCATCAAATATCTTCTGTGGATCCGAATCTCTGGTGACATCGACGTAGCAGAATTTGAAAAATGCCATATCGACCTTATCCCCGACACCCGAATCCATAATCTTCCTGAAATCCTCAATCTTCGAGCCAGGGTCCATATTTCTGCCGACGCCGGAATGTGCAAAAACAGGTTTCTCGAACGCAGTGATTCCGGATGTTTTGACAATGTTCAGATTTATTTGGGGATTGGCTTTGATGATCTCTTCCATCCCCTCGACTATATTGTAGCCGACCGACTGGTGGCCGAAATATATCTTCTTCCCGGCCAGTTTCGCCCAATACTGTCCGGGTACATCATCAATCGACGGCAAAGTCATTATATCAGTATCCATTCTTACTTTTATTATTGTAAAGGACATCGTTAAAATACTAATGACCACAACAGCCGCTGCCGCTATTAGAAAGTAGTTTTTCCTTCTGGTCATATCACATATCCAAGGCAATTTTTTTCACAACCGGCTCCGGTTTGTGAACTGTCTATCAATATGATACCTCCGGGACCTCATCCGCCAGGAGCGGCGGGGTATGGAGATAGCGTGTGGTGTTTCGTTTTGTATCTATATCGTGATAAACCCGCCCCACCTGCTCTGCGGTCAAACCTGTTGCTGCAGCCACATTTTCAGTAGAAATACCATGATTTTTACCATATAAACACAGGTCCATCTTGTCATAAGGAACGGAAAAATAAAATTCTTCCTGGCTCTGCTGCATGGAATACGTATCAGTAGTGGGAGGTCGCTTGCAGATTACTTCCGGAACGCCAAGGTACTCGGCCATTTTATAAACCTGGACCTTGTAAAGATGAGCTATAGGTTTTATATCGGCGGTGCCATCGCCTAATTTGACAAAAAAGCCCTGGTCATATTCCTGTCGATTTGGTGTGCCGGTGACCGCGTAATTGAGATGGTCGGCGTGGTAATATTCCAGCATCTTGCGTGTTCGCTGCTTGAAATTAGTAGCGGCCACAATACCGAGATAAGCAGACGGTGTCAATCTGACCTTGGTCTGTTTGCCTTCAGGGGATTGAACCACTACCGAAAATATCCGGTACTTATCATCTTCCAGCACGCTCGGAAGGACAATCTTGCACTTATAACCGGGACCATATTCGGGAACGACACTTTTTATCGCCTCATCCCGCCGCCGGTAACAGCCTACAGCATCCAAAATTGTGCTTATGTCCTCACAAACTGTTTCTATTTCAAGATGCTCGCTTATCAGACGACTCAGGTCGAGAGTGTCCGAAGACGAATCTTTTTCAGGCATTAAAAGACCGAATACACGCTCTTTACCCAGCGCTTTCACACAAAGAGCACCCACAACACTGCTGTCGATACCGCCTGAGAGCGCTACCACCGCGCCGCGTTTCTTAAACCGCTTCAAAACTATCTCGCGAATCGCCTTGACGATCTTTTCCGTCTCTGCGGCACAATCAATCCTTAAATCATCGAAAGAAAATGATTTACTGTTCATTATCACTTCTCCTAACAGTCGGCTCTTTATCCATTCTAATTTTTAGTGAACTCCAACATCTTGTTCGTTCTCAACCATCCCGCCTCTTTGGGATAATTGAAATTCTGAATCTCCCCGAGATCTGCCACCTTGAGATTGTATTCTTCGGCGATTTTTGATACGAAATCAATCGTATGCAAATAGAATCTGAATTCATGCCATTGAAGGTCGGGACATCCCCAGACCTTATTGGGAAAACCTAAAATATCACCGTAAAACTTTGTACCGGGTTTCATACGGTCCGAAATATGCTCCAGGCACATCTTTATCTTTTCGTCGTCAAGATGATATAGCACTTGTGAGGCCCATACATAATCGAATTTACGCTCCCCCAGCTCATGTCTGCCAAACGACTCCGAAACCACAAGCGAAGGATTTTTCAGTACCAGGTCCGATTTGGCAATCTGAATATACGCCTCTGCAATAGATGTCTTTCGAACGTCGATCCCCACATAATTTCCCGCCTGAAGATAAGGTATAAGAACCAGACCGCCTGAAAGCGGGCCGCAGCCGATATCCAAAAAAGTATGATGCGGCTGTAGTCCCATCGTCATAAGAAAATTGAATTGATACTTCTGTATCTGTTCCCAGTATCTTACCGGTCCGGCCATTTGCGCCAGACGGTGTTTCTCCCGCACCGAAGGAATGATTCTGCGCAACATTCCAAACTTCATTCTTCTTAAATACACTATTGGTGATTCGCCCGGTTTCGGTACCATATTCCTCGTGTCTACGTCAACATCTCCCACCCTGGATTCCTCCTTTGAAAATTATTTGGTCGATAAAATCCGTTTAGATACGAACTTTCATTGAATTGACACAACACCTTTCAATAAAATTCCTTCCAACACCCTTACTTGACGTGACTTTTTTATTGCCACTGATAATTCGTTTTTATTTGACGCTTCAATCACTATTTATCCACAGCGTTTACAGTTGGGCTGCCTAATATTTCAGCATGCTCCTCTTTAGCTTTGAGCTGCTTTTTGTCGATTTTGCCGTTCGGCGTCTTGGGCAGGCTTTCCATAAATTCGATATACTTGGGGACCATGAAAACTTCCATATTTTCAGAGCAATACTTAAGTACCGGTTTTTCACTCAATTCCACGCCCGCCGCCGATACGATATAGGCCTTAATCGCCTGGCCGAGAATCTCGTCCGGCAGTCCGAGCACCGCTGCTTCCGATACACCTTCCATACCACAAATGATATTTTCAACTTCCTTGGCACTTATTCTCTCGCCTTTACTCTTAATCATGTCATCTTTTCTGCCGAGAAAATAAAGGAATCCTTCTTCATCCTGGCGGAAATTGTCACCGGAATAGAGCATTCTTTCGCTCGGATAACGCCTGTTCCTGTACGCCCTGGCTGTCATCTCCGGGTCTTTCCAATAGCCCTGCATAACGTTCGAACCTCTTATAACCAGTTCACCCGTCTGTCCCGGAGCAACTTCGTTTCCATGCTCGTCAACGACGAAGGTCTCACAATTCGGCATGGCTTTTCCGACCGACGACGGCCTTCGATCCAGCTCCTCCGGCGGCAGATAACCCACGCGCTTGCACTCCGTCAATCCGAACATGGAGATTATCGTTACATTCGGCAACAATTTTCTGAGCTTGCGGATATGCTCCACCGGCAACGCCGCTCCGGTATTGGTCATATATCTGACCGTGCTGAAATCATATTTGCTCAAATCCTGTTGCTTCAACAGCATGGCCACAATCGTAGGGACTATCGGAAAACCAGTTACTTTTTCCTGTGAAATCCGCTCGAGAACACTGTGAAGATAAAGAAAAGACCTTTCCAGCACCACCGTTCCACCAAACATGAACGACATTATAACCTGGTACAATCCGTAGTCAAATGAAAGTGGCAAAACATCTAAAATAATATCATCCTCAACGTTGTTTATATACTGAATGATACTTCTGGCCGCCGAGATCATGTTATGGTGTGTGGACATTACCCCTTTCGGCTCACCCGTAGAGCCGGAGGTATAGATAAGAGTTGCCAAATCCACATCTATACAGCGAGGTAATCGACCATGTTTCTTATCGTCTGGGGTCTGGTCGGAATAATCCGCAAATATATTGTCCCAGTTCAGGGAAGATCCCGAAAATTTATCAGGTATTTGCTCGGTCGGACCGACCCAGATCATCTTACAATTTATCCCGCCCTCACTCAGAGCATCTTCAACCACTTTCGACTTACTCGTATGAGTAATCAAAATAGTAGCATCTGAGTTTTTCAGGATATATCTTAACTTTGCTCCCTTAATCGAGCCTGCCAGGATTACAAAGACTCCGCCGGCCTTCGAGATGCCGTATAATGAAATCACGGTCTCGGATGAATTTTCCAAAAGCACGACAACCCTGTCCTGCCGCCGAATTCCCGCATCCATCAATGCATTCGCCAGATGGGTTGTACGCCTGTCGAGAGCCTTATACGTCAAGCGCTGCTTGTCACAGACAAGGGCCGTTTTATCGGGGAATCGTCGGGCCGAACGGGACAGCCATTCGTGAACTAAAACGGGGTCGAATTCAATCATCGTTATAATCCTTAAAAAATTGAGCCATTTTTCATTGTCTATTCAAGCGCAGGAGGTAACTGCCGCAGATGTTTTGTCGCCTTGAATTTTGCATCAAAATCTCTGTTGGCCCTGCTCACCTGCTGTTCGGTCAAATTCATCACCTCACAGACTTTCTCGGTTGGAACTTTGTTTTCCCACGCGTAAAGCAGCAAATCGAGCGTGTCATAAGGCATTCGCATGTAAAACTCCTCATCACTGACCACGGAACTAAACGTGTCCGGACTCGGAGCCCTCTCGATAATCTCACGAATCACTCCAAGATACTCCGAAAGCTGATATACCTGGGCCTTATACAGATGGGCGATAGGTTCGATATCAACTCCGCCGTCTCCATACTTCACAAAAAATCCTTCCATGACCTCGGTTTTATTTGTTGTGCCGCAAACAAGGTAGTTCATTTTTTCCGCGTAATAATAAAGATGCATCATTCTTGTTCTTTGTTTCGAATCGGTTGCGGCCACTATCCCGTTGAGCTTTTTCTTGTCGAGCCTCGCCGTCTTGACATTGCCGTCGGCATCTTCGATTTTCAAAGTAAAGAAGTTAAAAGCATCCTTTGCGAGCAAATCGGACGGAAGGGCCATTTTTGACTTGTATTGCTCGTTATATTCCGGGAAAATTTCTCTGATGACATCATCCCTCTTTTTATAAGTTCCAAATGCCTCCAAGACGGGTGTAATATCAACTATCTGAGCTTCGATACCAAGCTCTCCGGCGTGTTTCGATGCATATTCGGCGCTTATCGGGTTGGAATCTTTTTCAGGAAGAATCAAACCGAATACTTTGTCCCTGCCCAGGGCCTTGACGCAAAGAGCGGCACTCAACGCGGAATCAATGCCGCCGCTGAGTCCAACCACGGTGCCGTTACGCCTCATTTCACGAACCTGCTGCTGAATAAACGAACAGATACGCTCGACCTCGGCTTTAACATCAACCCTAAGAATATCTTTATGAAAATCCATAATCATCTCCATATCTTCGATAACTTACTGCGTCTCAAACACGATAAGTTGTGAATTACAAAACCAAACATAAAATCTAACATACTGATTTCAGTGTTTTCGATCTTCTATCGACAACAAGACCCGGACCGGCGGAATTACCAATCCTTGCATGGAAATCTTCCACGAACTGCTGGTATATAAGCTGAGTTGACAGTATTCCTATGAGCGCCATATTATCGATCTCACTCGGATTTTCAGCGGCCCGTACTTTTTTCAACAGCTTTGTCACCTTGCCTGTATCGAACAGGCCCGACCTGTTCAGTGAATTTTCCGATAAAACCTGCTGTGTATACTCGATTGTTTTTTCATTCATAAGACTGTGCTTAATCGGGGCGCGGTAAGGATGTTTTTTGCGTTTGACTATATCATCCGGCAGCATACCCTCGAAGGTCTTTTTGAGAATATGCTTTTCATCAAGGCCGGTTACCTTCCATTTTGCCGGAACGCGCCCCATAAATTCAATTACGCGACGATCAAGATACGGCAGCCTTATCTCAACCGAATGGGCCATAGCCACCCGGTCTCCCTGTGACGATAGAAGATAATTGCTCAGGAAAATCGCCGTCTCCAGATACTGCGCTTTCGAGAGATAATCCCATTTTTCATAATCGCCCGGCAGACTTTGTCTGACCTGCTCATATCCATCGTAGTCACCGATTTGGTGCCTTAATTCCTGTGAAAAAAACGTCTTGATCTTGCTCGTATTGCCCCATCTTACGAGATGGGAAAATATCGGGTCACCAACACTGCTCAAACCTTTCGCAAAGAACGATTGCAGACTGCGTTTGAGCCTGTGGTCTTTGAATATATACGGGTAAAGCTGGCCGATTAATTCCGCCCTTCTTTGTGAGCCGGGATATTTCGCCCAGAACTTTCGTATCTTGGCTTCTCGAAAGATATTGTAGCCGCCAAAAACCTCATCCGCCCCTTCGCCGGTAAGCACCACTTTATATCCGCTGTTACGGACGACCTCCGAAAGCATAAACAGCGGAATCGGAGCGGTCCTCAACAAAGGTTTTTCACAATGCCATAAACAGTCCGAAAGTGCGGCCCCGATTTTTTCATTTGTTGCCTTCATTTCCGTATGGTCGACGTTTAGATAAGAAACCATTTCGCTTTGATGCTTTCCCTCGTCGAAACTGTCATGTTCAAAACGTATTCCGAAGGTCCTGACGTCGCTGTCAAAATTTTTGACCACCATCGTAGTGACGGCCGAGGAATCAAGCCCGCCGCTGAGATAACACCCAACCGGCACATCGGCCCGCAGACGGATTCGAATCGCATCCAGCAACAATTCCCGGACCTGCTGTGAGATTTCCTGTGGAGACATATCGATTTGCTCGGCGCGCGGACAGAATGGTATATCCCAGTATTTGTCAATGGCTACTTTACCCCCGGATACTTTCATATAATGTCCCGGCGGCAGCTCATAAACGTCCCTGAAAGCCGTCCTCGGCGTCAGGGTCGTCCAGAAAGTGAAAATCTGGTCCATTGCAATCGGGTCGATTTGACGAGGGACATCCTCGTTCACGAAAATCGACTTAATCTCTGAACTGAAAATCAAGGTATCATCAGTAATTGTGTAATACAGCGGTCTGATACCCACCCTGTCACGGGCAAGAAACAGCTCCTTCTTCTTAGCATCCCATATCGCAAAAGCAAACTGGCCGTTCAAATAATCCAGACATTTAGGGCCTTCTTCCTCGTACAGGTGCAGTATGACCTCGGTATCGGACGTATTGTAGAAGCGATGGCCTTTTCTCAACAGGGTCTGCTTGAGTTCCGGATAGTTAAAAATCTCTCCGTTGAAAATAATCCAAAGCGTCTTGTCCTCGTTATGCATCGGCTGTGTGCCGCCGGACGACAGGTCGATGATGCTCAGCCGGGCGTGGCCCAGTCCCACATAATCATCAACGTAAATTCCCGTTTCATCCGGTCCCCGATGACTTATAACGCCTATCATCTTTTTAAGCGTGTCCAGGGAAATACCGTCGGGACCATCTATATGACAAATACCGGTTATTCCGCACATTATACGATCCAGAAATAGAGTTGAATTCTTTTAGTTAGAGAAAAAACTATGCCTCTGCGGCCGGGCTTCCGGTAAGCTTACGCTCAAGAAACCTGGCGATATTCTGCAAGTTATCCATGTTTTCCGGGACGAGCTCGTCGTCCTCGATCTTTATCCCGAAATTTTCTTCGAGGAAAAAGACCAGTTCCAGAATACCGGTAGAGTCGATGATGCCCTCCTCCATAAACGATGTATTATCGTTCAGCTTTTCACCATCTCCAAAGAGAAAGTTCTCAACTATAAAATCCCGCACTGTCGTAGAATAATCCATCTTGACCTCCAACAAATTAATTTCATCATAGAAAGATATCACTAAAATTCACTTATCATAAGTTTTGTCGTTCATGCTTTCTACTGGCTGACCTTCTCAGCCGTTTGGCTAACATTTTCCTTATCGGGCAATCCCCATGCCTTTTGAACATAACCGGACAGATTTCTCGCCGGGTTGCCGCTGACATAAGCACCCGCCGGGACGTCTTTTGTCACTACCGAACCGGCTCCTATTACGGCATTGTCCCCGATCTCAACGCCGAAGAGCACTATCGAGCCGGAACTTATCCAGACATTGTTTCCGATAATGGTCCTGTCTCTTTGTTTTTCCGTCTGGTTAGGAACCGGGTGCCTCGGTCCGAGAATCATAACGTACGGCCCGGTGGAAACATTATCTCCGATTTCAACCGGTCCCATCACTACATTATTGAGTCCGAACCAGCATTTTTGACCGATTGTTATGTCACCCAGGTCGATATTCCAGACATTGAAATCCTCCGCAATGGTCCTGCTGCCGACACGGGCACGGTACGGTTTCGTCCTGTCAATCCGAAACCTGCAGCCGAATTCCACAAACCTTTCCTTATCGATATACGCACATTTATTGTAAAAACGAACACACTTCCAATAAATCCTCTTAGATATCGACTTTATGAAATCCGGTGTCACCGATTCCATGGTCCTGTATAAAGCACTTTTGTTCTTTTTACTTCCCATAAATTACCTTATTCAATAAAAAACGGCGACTTGACGGTTAACAACAAAACTAAAAGAATCATCCTTTCACCAGTTTAGACTTCATCCCGGAAAACTCGTTTAGAAACACGGATATTCTATCGGCTACGAGCTTGGCCTGCGATTGTCGGGCTTGCGGCACAAATGACTTGAGCTGCTCGATTTTCGCTGGTATATCCGCAGCATCGTATGCAGCCAGCAAATATCCAAGGTCTTCAAATTTTTTCGCTATTGCAAGCTGGTGATCATTAACCACTTCACCGTATTTTTTCAGCCTCGGCATCACTAACATCGGCTTTCTGCGCTCAAGCGACAGCGTTATCGAGCCAACCCCTGCATGGCTGATGATACTACCGGCCTCATTGAAGTATTGATCAAATAACTTTTTTTCCAATGAAGGAATCGCTTCGAAATTCTTCGGACGATATGTGGTGACACCTATCTGTGCAATAATCTTATCATTCAGATGATTATTGCCGATTGCTTCATCCACCGCTTTTATCAGACGGTTAAACGGAAATTGTGTCCCGACGGTGAGAAAAATCATATAACAGCTCCAATAAATTCCACTCTTTTATAACGATCGGCCAGTTCCGGCCACTGCACAAGGAACAAATCCGCAATATAACGGACCATTCTGCCCGACAGAGATAGTCGCTCTATATTGGTAATACTGTCGATCCATACTATCTTGGCACCTAATATTTTACCCAGCAGACACAATATGCAACCAGCCGCTGCACCTGTGCTTATCACAACATCGGGTTTTTCCACGAATATAATCCAGATGCACCTAATGAAAACTTTCATCAACTTAAAAGGACACCTGCGATTACACTCCCCGACAATATGCACATTACCTGATTCTTTGAGATTGCTTTGAACAACCGGTACCGTCGTAACAAAGAAAATATCATGCTGTTTCCAACTGTTGGACAATGTCAGCAACTCCGTTAAATGCCCCCCGCTCGATGCTGCAAGACAAATCTTCAATTTCTGCATAACTTTTATCTCGCTCTGAAGTAAAAATTGCACTAAAATAGCTCTTCCAACACCTGTTCGGCCTTACTGTCCCATGAAGAGTTTCTGACTTTGTCTCTTCGTTTGACCACAAATTCGGAACTATCTTCAGAAATTGCCTTTTTTATACATGCGGCAAAAGTACTCGGAGTTTTAGCTTCATAAACAACATCCGAATATCCCCGCAGTTCTGAAAATGGTGTGCTAACCACCGGTTTGCCCAGTGCCAGATATTCTTTCAATTTCAACGGATTGACGGCATCAGCCCATCGGCTTTGATGTAACGGTAAAACAGCCACATCGAATCTTTTGCCGTATTCAGGGACAAGCTCATAAGGTTTCTGTCCCAGCATTCGAACATTTTTACGCGACTCCAGAGCGGAGCAATCCATCTGGGCCCTGCCAACCAGAACAAATGACATATCAGGCAGAAGGTCCGCAACTTCCGTAAGGAAATCTATATCAGGATTACAATCGTCGATGCTGCCGATAAAACCGATAATCGGTCTCGGAATATCAGACATATCAGCGGGCTGTTTAGAGCCGTTTAATCCGGAAGTGAACAAATCGAAGTCAACTCCATGATCAAGGTAAACAGCTTTGCGGCACTGGTTCATTTCCTCTTCGTACAGCTTGCGGTTAACATATATCGTCAGATCGGCATTAGCCTTCATTTGACAATCGAATCTCTTTATAGTTTCGACATCAACACCGGGAAAATCCTCGAAACGATCGGTCCGCTGGTAAACAAGCTTACTCTTTTTCATTTTTATCGCTATATCGCAGGCCGACGGACAGGCAACCCAAACAACAGGTGCTTGAATCCCTATCTTTCGAATGACATGTTCAACTTGAGAACGTAAGAAAAACTCATTTACTGGTTTGGTCCAACTGATATGCTGAACCGGCAGTGAAAACGGGCTGTACACCCAAAAACCCTCGCCGCTTCTTTTAAGACCAGTAAAGATACTTTTGCTTTTTCGCAGCAGTTTCTGAAAGAACTTACGCCCCTGTAATGCATTAATCTTCTGCATAACTATTGAGTTTATATACAGGGTAGTACCTTTCTTTGCAAAACGCCGCATTAACTGCATATCGATATGCCCGCGATTATGATACCACCAATCCTCGCCGCCAAAGCAAACCACGTCCATTTTTGGCATAAATACAATCCCAACCTATATATTTATTAACATCTGATTATGATCGGAATATAGACCGCCTCGATATCTTGCTTTTACCGGTTAATCAAATAACCGCACCCACATATTCTGCATTCTTATATCGGACGGCAAGCTCAGGCCATTGAACCAGGAATAAATCCGCAAAAAAACGAACCATTCTTCCCGATAGTGATATACAATTTACATTGGTAATACTATCGATCCATATTATCTTAGCGCCCTGCATTTTATATAACAGACACAACAGACAGCCTGCCGCCGCTCCTGTACTTATAACAACATCGGGCCTTTCTTTTAAGGCAATCCCGATACACCTCATCAGAACCATAAAAACTCGAATGGGATGCTGCCGGTTGCACTCCCCAACAACATACACGCGGCCGAATTTACTAAGCTTGCTTCGTACAACTTCCGTCGTAGTAACACAGAATGTATCATGCCCTCTCCAGCCTTCAGATAATCTGGTTAGCTGGGATACATGCCCGCCCGCTGATGCAGCCAAACATACTCGCAGCTTCTTTTCAACACCCATCTCTAAAATGCAAACCTCAGATTCAATTCTTATTGAACAACTCATTAAGCATCAATTCCGCTTTGCTGTCCCATGAAGCGGATGCGACTTTTTTTCTTCTTTTTTCGACAAGCCCGGGACAATCCTCGGATAATGCCTTTTTGATACAACGAGCAAAATCCTCCGGCGTCCCGGCGTCGTACACTACATCAAGGTATTCGTTCAATTCGGTGAAGGCAGGTGTGCTGACGACCGGTTTGCCCAGGGCCAGATACTCCTTGAGCTTGATGGGATTCGCGGCCTCGGTCCATTTATTAACTCTCCAGGGCAGCATCGCCACATCAAAGCACTTGCCGTAATGCGGAACTCTTTGATATGGCTGCTGTGGAATAATCCGAATGTTATCTTTGGTAAATATGTCCCGGCACTCCTGAGTGGCATAACCGACAAAGACAAAAGTACAATCCGGCAGCAGTTCCGCTATTTTGTGAATGAATTCGACGTTAAGCTTGTGGTCGGCCACCTTGCCAAAATAACCAACGATGGGTTTCTTGAGACCGGCCATCTCCTCAGGTATATTTGTATCTTTTTCCGCTGAGGCGAACATTTCATAATCGACACCGTGATCCAGGAAAAATGCCTTCCTGCACTCACCGGATTCCTGCTCGAACATGGTCTTGTTCACATAAACGGTAACATCAGCCTGACTTTTCAATTTTTTGTCATATTCCAGTATCACTTCTCTGTCCACATGAGGGTCGTCTTCATACCGGTCGGTCCTTTGATATACGAGCCGCTTCTTTTTCATTTTTATAGCGGTATTACACGCCGCCGGACATGCCACCCATACTACCGGCATATTCAAAGACAGCTTTCGCATAATACGCCTTATCTGGTATCGCAAAATAACCTCATTTACAGGTTTCGCCCATAAGACATGATGCACTGGCATGGTAAACGGGCTATACACCCAAAATCCTTCACCCGATTCTTTCAGTCCTCTCAGGATGCTCTTGCCCTTTCGAATCAACCGTTCCGTGAATCCTTTTCCGCCGGTTATCTCCGGTTTTCGCATGATTATCGAATTAACATAAACGGCGGCACCGATTCGTGCAAAACGACGCATCAGTTGCATATCGATATGGGCCCGATTGTGATACCACCAGTCCTCTCCACCAAAGCAAAGAAACGATTTTTCCATATTTTTTTCTTCCGTCCGTACAGAACGAAAGATTATTGTCCACAAACTAATTTACCGACCGTCTAATCCGCCTTCTCATTGCTCTTTTTCTCAACGAAATTGGCAGTCACACAATGATTGGCATACATATATAACTCTGCAGGAGTTTCATTCCCCGTGACACCGCCGGACCAGCCTGTAAATTCATAACCGGGATCGGCAATGGCGCTTAAAGCAACCCTTTCACCCAGATCATAAAACGCCTTATCCGGATACCGAGTTACCGTCCCGCCAATCGCGTCTACATTCAGTACGGGATTCATTGTCCAGACGGGACCATATGCGGAACGGTACTCATCCCACATATTTTGTATAAATACCGATGTCTGCTCCCACGACGTCTCAACCTGCATATAACGGTCCTCATAATCGAATAGTGCATCATGGTTCCACAGGTCCTTCACACCCATAATATGAGCGGCGAGAATAAATCCGCCCCAGCAGGGGCTGCTGACCTGCCTGTACGCCGTATCCCAGAATTTATTGCATCTGTACGGTGCAGTGGCATGTGTTATTCCCCATTCCGGAAGATTAATATCCTCATATTCATATCGTACCTTCCGGGTGTCTCTCGAATCCGGACCCCATCGAGAACCTTGAGTTATTTCCACATCCATCTGGGTGACATAAAAGGTTTGATCATCTTCTCCGAAATGAATGTAGTCCGTCGGCTCATTGCCCGGGCCATAACCTTCCGAGTATAGATAATCACCGGATTTTTGACCAATATTCTTCATGTTCGGATCATTAAGAATAAGACCGGCAAACATAATCGGCCACTTCCTGCCGCCGGCATGCCCGCCGTTGTTGACCCAATTGCTCCTGCCGCCATCCTGAACGATACC
>CAZKYP010000003.1:0-53555 GCA_964556885.1 uncultured Pirellulales bacterium
ACCAGCGGGAAACCTGTTCATCGAGAGCCTATTAGCTTGACGCCTTGCTATTAACGACGGTTTTGTAGAGCCAGTATGCAACGCCAATCAGCAATAGTGAGCCGAGCCAGTTTCCGAAAGGCATTGCCCTGCCGATGACGTAATCGATAATCGGCAGGTCGATATTGAATTGTTTGAGCAAAATAATGGGAATAGCCAGCAATATGCCCATAAGGGCTTCGCCGGTTATAAGCCCGGAGGCAAAGAGCAGGCCGTTGCGGCCGGAAGTCTCAACCTGTTCTGTGGGAGTTTGTTTTCGTGTATGATAACGCTGGGCCAAAAAGTGTATGATACCGCCGGCAAAAATCGGGACCGCCAGTTCCAGCGGCAGATAGATACCGATTGTGACAGCCAGGACCGGTGTGCGGAACGAGCTGTTGATACGCCCGAGATACTGGTCGAGGGCGATGAAACCGGCGGCTATACCCATCCCGATAAAAACATAGGTCCACGGCAGATCGCCCCGAAACACACCCTTGGCGACCGAGGCCATCAGGTTTGCCTGTACCGCCGAGAGCGCATCGGCCGGGGCGCCGGGCTGGCCGCGAAAGCCGTAGGCCTTATGCAGCAGCATCAGTACAGGTGCGATGACCAGCGCGCCGGAAACGGTCCCGACAATCTGCATCACCTGCTGCCGCCAGGGAGTCGCGCCGACGATTTGACCCGCCTTGAGGTCCTGCATGTTGTCACCGGCGATAGCGGCGGCGCAGCAGACTACACTGCCGATGATTATGGCTGCGGCCGGTCCGTTCACGCTGTCTTTGCCCATTAGCACGACCAGCAGCAGGGCCGAGACCGTTACCGTAGCTATGGTGACACCGGATATGGGATTGTTCGAGGAGCCCACAAGCCCGGCCATATATGCGGCTACGGCCGAAAAGATAAAACCGGCTACAAGCATGACGGCCGCCATAGGCAACGACACGGTGACATCCTTGACGAAGTATTGATAGACCAGAAAGAGTGGAACAATGGATACGATGATAAGAACCAATATCCATTTCATCGGCATGTCTTTGTCGGTTCTTTTAATGTCACCGGCCCCGCCCGTCACCTTTTTATACGCCCGCAGTCCGCTGACGATACCGCTGAACAGAGACTTTCGCATGGCAAAGATGGTCCAGAGGCCGCCGAGAAGCATCCCGCCGACACCGAGATACCGCGTCCGCTTCGACCAGATATGGTTGGCGTATGTCACCGTATCGACGGGTGTACCCAGCTTTGCAAGAATACCTTCGTTATATTGTGTCACCGCCTCTATTTCGGCCGCGGTTGCATTCGGCGGTGCGGCCTTGGTTTGCAGCACAAATGCATTCCAGGCTACAGGTTCGCCCGTGGCGTCGTTCCAGGCATTCTCGTCACTCGGGTCGATAATTCCAAATTGCGCGTTTGCCAAGTCCCAATCCACGGGGACATTCTTATTCAAAAGCTGGTACTGCGGCCATTCATTCTGTGCGGCCACCAGCGGAATCGCGGCGTACCAGTTCAGTGCGCCGCCGAGGAAAATCAGAATTGAAATGTTAAGCCCGACAATATATCCGACCGAGAGCAGGGCCGGGCTGAGGTTGGAACCGAAATATGCGATGGAGCCTTTGACGCGGCCGGCCACTTCGAGGACTTCGGGCCAGAAGCCGATGCCCTTGGCAACGACCTTAAACAAGGCGCCGACCACCGAAGCCACGGCGATAAAACGAACGCCGGAGCCGCCCTGCTGTCCGGTCTCCAGCACTTCAGCAGTAGCGATACCTTCGGGGAACTTGAGCTTGCCTTCGACGATGAGAGCACGCCGAAGCGGAATAGTAAACAGGACTCCAAGCACCCCGCCGAAACCGGCGATGATTGTAATCCAGAAAAAGTTAAACTCTTTCCAGAAGCCCATGATAACCAGTGCCGGGAGTGTGAAGATGACACCGGCCGCGAGTGACTCGCCCGCGGAGGCCGCGGTTTGCACGATGTTGTTTTCGAGGATGTTGCTCTTTCGAAACATCCGCAGTACGCCCATCGAAACCACGGCCGCCGGTATCGACGCCGAGACCGTCATACCTGCGAACAAACCGAGATACGCGTTCGCCGCCGCCAAAATCATCGACAGCACCACGCCCAAAATAAACGCCTTTAATGTAATCTCCGGTAACGAGCGTTCCTGTAAATCCATAGCTGGCCCTTTTCAAAACGGCTATCAGATTAAATGCAGTCTATATTCGTATATCGGACAATTTCGAGGATTATTTTACAAATTGCTGCACGAAATATTTCGGCGTCAGCTTTTCGCCGGTCGCCCGCTTAATCATATCGTTCCACTGATAGACGGAAGCAGGTCCAAAGACCTTCTCACGCAGAAAGTCACCGACAGCCTTCTGACCGACGTAACTAACATCTTCGTCCGATTCGAGCTTGAGAACCTTGTGGACAAGATGGTTGTGCAGTTGAGACGCCAGCAGTTCACCCAGCATATAATTATGGTAATAACATGGCGCAATGGCGAAATGAATCTTGGCGGCCCAGTCCGGCTCGTCACGACCGGCGGGACTTTTGACAAGCTGATACTTCTCGACCATTCGCCACCAGAGCGCATTCAAATCCTGGTCCGGGTCGGCGTAAAGCTGCTTTTCGAAATCGTACATTACCATCGCCCAGCGGGCGAAAATAAGCTGCTTGAGCTGAGCATATTTGTCACTGACTTTCTCGATATCGGCCCTCTGCTGGTCGGACAAATCCAGCATCTGCTGCATCCATGCGGCGTTGCGGCTAAGCCGCCCGAAGAACATCGCAATCGCTTCGGTCGTGAAAATATGAGCGGGCCTCCTGAGAAGATACGGCGTTTTCGGAGCGTAATACTCCTCATAAACTCCGTGCCCCAGCTCGTGCAGAATCGTCTCCATCCACGTCTCGTTGTTCTTGAGATTGCACAGGACTCGCACGTCACCATCCCTGTCGATGTTCGTACAGAAAGCGTGCGGATTCTTGCCTTCACGCTCGTACAAGTCACTTTTGGCAAGAATAGGTTCTACCGACAGGCCGATACCGTCATAAAACTTTGTCGCCAGCTCTTTAACATCCTTGTCCTCGTAGTAGACATCCAAATCGAGGTCATACACCATCGGCGTCTCCTGGAAGAACGGGTCGTGATAGTGCCAGGGCATAAGCTGCGAAACATCCACGCCGCAATTGGCGGCAAGTTTCGCATCCATCTCGGCTTTCAACTTTGCAAAAGGCTCGTTGGTCAGCTCGTACAGCTCGTTGAAAATCCGGTCGAGCTCTTTGACGTCCTGCTCTGCCGTGGCCAGGGACATCGTGTGATAATTATCGAAGCCGAGCTTTCGAGCGGCCTGGTTCCGCAGCTTCACAAGCCGGACAAGATCACCTGCAACAACCGGCCCGACCTGCTTGCTTGCCAGCCACGCCTGTTTCCTTTTGGCCGAATCGACTTCGGTCTTCAGAATCTCCTTAATCTGGTTGTCGGTGACTTTCTCGCCGTCGATGGTCCCGCGGAAGGTGCTGAAGTTCTTTTCGATTTCAGTGCCGAGATCAACTATCTGCTTCAGCAGTTCCGGTTCAATCTGGTTCTCCAGATAACCGTTGTACAGCAAATCCAGTTCCCGAACGAGAATATCATCCTTGACCTGCCCGGATTCCTTCTCGCCTTTGAGAAAATCAAAATCAGAAGTGTCACTGTAAACCTTACGAATCTCCAGCGTCAATTCGCTCACTTTTTCATAATCCTCCTCTTTTCCGCTGACCGCCGCATCCCAATAGGCAAGGTTCATCTCCTTTTCCATTGGTTTGACTTTTTCGACGTGAGATGTTATAAACTTGTCCAATTCTTTCTCCTTTGTAGTAGCACAACCCTGCAGAACCATGTTTACAGTTAAAAGCACAATTATGATTGATATAGTTCTCATAGTCTTGTTCTCCTGTCTTAATTTCGAACAACCGTTATGTCACCGGCCCCCGTTACCTGTCCGAAAGATATTATCGGCTCCGAGCCGGAAAATCAAGCAGTATTTAGACGATAAAAACACCTTATGCTATTTTACGCATTTATCTATTTCCTGTTTGAACTGGAGGTACGACATTTGTACTATATTGCCGTATAGAAACGAAATCAATATTGGTTTTTCAAAGTGGCAGGACCTGTTATGGCTAAAAGCAAGTATCTGACCGCACCGGTCCCATCTAAAAACATGCCCCCCTCGATACCATATATCATGGTCAGTGAGGGTTTCGAGAGATACGCATTCTATGCATTCGACGCTATTTTAGCGCTATTTCTTATCCACAACCTGATGGACTGGAGCGGCAAGCCTGCGAATCTAACGGAAGAGCAGGCAATGGAATGGAAGCACTACTTCAAAGCCGCCGCTTATTTCACTCCGCTGATAGGCTCGCTGATAAGCGATCTGTTCCTCGGCAAATACAAAACAATCATAGCCTTCTCGATAGTATACTGCCTTGGCTTCCTGGCAATCACAATAGATCAAACTTATCTCGGAACGATGATTGGTCTTGGTCTCATCGCACTTGGCTCCGGAATAATCAAACCATGCCTATCCGCGAATGTCGGCGATCAGTTCGGGAAGTCCAACGAGAATTTGATTACCAGGGCGTACAATATATTCTACTGGGCTGTTAACGTCGGCGCCTTATTCTCAATGGCAATATCGCCGTGGATTTATGATAAGTACAGGGACGTCAGGATCGCGCTGGGTATGCCGGGCATCTTCATGGTGCTGACTACCATCACATACTGGATTGGCAGAAAATCAATTGTCGACATCCCTCCGAAGGGAAAGGTCTTTTTTCAAGATCTTCTAAGTAAAGAAGGTATACTGGTTATAATTCGTCTGTCTATTTTCCTGTTTCTCTTCATTGCGGTATTCTGGTCGCTGTTCGATCAGACCACTTCCAAGTGGATCTACCAGGCCGAGAAAATGAACCTTAATTTCCTGAAATGGAACATATCAGACCAGACATTCATCGGCTCGATTCTTAGTAAACTATGGGGACTCAACCAGGTCGAATGGAAAATCCTGCCAGCCCAGATGCAGGCGGCAAACTGTATCTTTGTTCTGCTTACCATACCTCTGTTCGCTTACATCGTTTATCCTTTGATCAACAGGTTCTTTCGTCTCACCCCGATCCGGAAAATCGCCATCGGCTTTTTTGTCGCCATCCCGTCCTTTGCAATTCCCGCACTGCTTGAAAAATGGATACTGGACGGAGCACAGCCAACCATTTGGTGGCAGATGCTTGCTTACTGGTTCATGACGGCCGGTGAAGTGTTGATTTCGATTCCTGCACTCGAGTTCGCATATACGCAGGCACCGAAATCAATGAAGTCGTTTATCTCCTCGCTGTACCTGCTTTCGATTTCGCTGGGTAATCTGTTCATCTCGCTTGTCAACAAATTCATCCAGAATCCTGATGGCACAGTTAAGCTCAAAGGCCCGAACTATTACTGGTTCTTCACTATCCTGCTGCTTGCCACCGGTATAGTGTTCTGTTTTGTGGTGCAGTTTTACAAAGGCAAGACATATATCCAGGACGAAGAACCGGCGGACGTCCAATGAAAAGGATAATCTCCGTATCGCGCAGAACCGACATACCGGCCTTTTACGGCGACTGGTTCATGCAGCGGCTTCAAGACGGTTTTGCCGGTGTGGTCAATCCGTTCGGCGGCGCAAAATATCTCGTGCCGCTAAAACCAGAAGACGTCACCTGCTTCGTATTCTGGTCGAAGGATTTCAGTCCTTTCATCGAGAACCTGAAAATAATCGATCGTCTCGGATACAAGTTCTATTTCAACTATACAGTCACCGCCCTGCCGGAGATTTTCGAAAGTCACGTGGACAGACAATCGGCGATTGATGCTCTGAAACAGCTCAGCAGAACATATTCACCCAAACATATAAACTGGCGGTTCGATCCGATTATTATCTCCAGTATAAGTGACCGGGACTTTTTCATAAGGAATTTCGAAAGGCTTGCATCGGAATTCAAAGGATTAGTCGAGCGATGCTACATCAGCTTCGTAACTGTTTATCACAAGGTCAAACGCAGCTTCGAACAGCTTGAAAAAACCACCGACGTGACAATCACCGATTGCAGCGAAGATTTCAAGCGGTATCTGGCAAACGAACTCGCTTCTATCGCAGAAGGCTGCGGAATCCAAATGTATTCATGCTGCGGCGACTATCTGACGGGAGAAAAAATCCAAAAGGCACACTGTATCGACGGCAAAATCATCGAGAGCCTGTTCTACCCGGAAGGTTTGTCATACAAAGAAAAGCCCACAAGAGACGAGTGCGGCTGTACGGAGAGCAGTGACATCGGAACATACGACACCTGCCCGCACGGCTGTTTATATTGCTACGCCAATGCAAACAGGCATAAAGCTCGAATGGCATTCGATAGTCACGACAAGGATTCAGCCTTCCTCGGGTTCAATAAATCCGATTCGGACAAATGGCTCGAGGAAATGACAAGTCTTTGAATTGTAATTCCCTATGCAGCGGCCGCAGTTAAACTTAGTACAAATTGTTCCATCGCAATCGGGGCTGTAGACCGGCCGGTCTTGATGGCGAAATCGACCTCGGCCAACTGCTGCAGGTAGCCGGCGATTTGCCTGAGAGATACCTTTCTTAGCTGTGAGAAAAACTTGTCCTTGTTACTCCATATTCGCATTTTCTTCACGATCTCCGTGACAGGAACACCCTTTTCCATCATCGCTTTGGCGCCGAACATCCTCCGCAGGTGATACGCAAAAGCACCGACAACAGTATACTCTGTCGATTTGTCCGACTCGAACATGGACCTCAGCCGCTCCATCGCCCTGCCGGTATCGCCCGCTATAACCGTATCGATGATCGAGAACGCATCGAACATACGATTGTGGCCAATAAGTGATTCTATATGTTTGGATGTTATGACCTTATCGGCATCCGCGAACAATGCCAGCTTGTCGATTTCACTATACAGGCGAGTCAGCTCATCACCTGTCAACTCGACCAGGAGCATAGCGGCATCCCTGTCGAGTCTTTTGCCATACGTATCCTGCGAGTACCTCATCAGGTACTGTGGAAGCTCCCAGGGCTTCGGAGGCGTGACGCTGATAAGCTTGCCCACCTTCGGCAGCTTTTTCGCCAGCTTAGTGCGGGAATCCCAGGACCCGACTGTCATCACCAATCGCCCGGTCGGGCAGGGATTATCGAAATACCTTTCGAGCAGGTCCCGGTTCTTCGAGACGAAAGCATCCGCCTCTTTGATAAGGACGACCCGCTTATCGGTCAAAAAAGGTGCGGTCCGCAGTTCATCCAGGACCTCGGTAGCCGAAACTGTAGCAGCTTCGGCATTAAAAAGTCCCGTGGTTCTTTGAGAAGGTTCCAGCAGCTCATCAAGAAGCTCCCGACAGTGAGCATTAACCAGCGATTCCTCTTTTCCGGCGATAACGTATATGAATTCGACCATTAGATTAGCAGAAGCCAAATGGAAAAAATATCGAATATCGAATGTCGAATGTCGAATGTCGAAGTTCAGGATTCATTATTCGATATTCATCATTCGTTGCCTTCCAAGTCTTATTTATGTCGTTTTGTTTTGGGTTTTTTCGTGGTCTTTTTGGTCACCTTCTTCGGAGTCTTTTTGACCGTCTTCTTCGGTTGGGTCTTGCGTGACCTGCCGCGTTTCTTCTGAGGATTGGAACTTGATCCCTTAGAGCCCGACTCGTCATCGTCGGAATTCGATTGTGATTTCGAATTATTGCTGTTGCCGTTTTTGGCTTTCTGCTCTTCGGCCTCCTCGGAAACTATCTTCTCAGCGGCAACAAGCTTATCGTCCGGTTTGAGATTTATCAGTCGTACGCCCTGGGTATTCCTGCCGATGGAACGAATCTGATCAAGCCCGGTACGAATTATCATCCCCTGGGCCGTTATCATCATCAAATCGTCTTTACTCTGGACGGCTTTCAGCGAGACCACTTTACCATTCCGCTCAGACGTTTTTATGTTCTTTAAGCCCAGTCCACCCCGGCTCTGCGGCTTATAATTCTCAAGGCCGGTTCGCTTTCCGTAGCCGTTCTCACAGACGGTAAACAACGCCGCCTTTTCCTCGACAATCACCATGCCTACAACAGCATCACCGGAACGCAGCCTGATGCCCCTGACCCCTCGTGACGCCCGACCCATAGAACGAGCCTCCTTCTCGTTGAAGCATATCGTCATCCCGTCACGCGTACCAAGTATGATATGGTTGGAACCGGTGGTCAATGCAACTCCAATCAGCTCGTCGTTGGGATCGAGATTGATGGCAATTACACCAGTCGCTCTCGGATTGCCGTATGCACTCAACCTGGTCTTTTTGACGACACCGTTCTTTGTCGCCATAATTAACTGCCGCAGCGGCTTGTCTTCATCTTCGCCATCTTCGAAACTGCTGACGTTGATTATCGAGGCCACCTGCTGACTGCCAAGATTCAGCAGATTGACGATATTCCTGCCCATGCTCTGCCTGGACATACTCGGGACATCGTACACCTTGAGCCAGTAACACTTGCCGCGATTTGTAAAGATGAGCAGATAATCATGCGTAGAGGCAACAAACAGATGTTTGAGAAAATCACCTTCTTTGGTATCCGAGCCGATGATTCCCCTGCCGCCGCGGGCCTGCTTGCGATACGTATCTATAGGCAATCTCTTGACATAACCGCTGTGGCTGACTGTGACGATAACCTCTTCATCGGCAATCAAATCTTCGACGTCCAACTGCTCTGCCGCGGCTGTGATTTGCGTCCGGCGGGCATCGCCGTATTTTTCCTTTATCTCGTGAATGTCTTCTCTGATAATATCCATAAGAATATCGTTGCTGGCCAATATCGCCTCATAGTCCGCTATCTCTTCGGTCAGTTCGGCGTACTCTTTGGCCAGCTTTTCGATTTCCAGACCAGTCAGTCTCTGCAACTGCATCGTTAAAATCGCATCCGCCTGCGGCCCGGTAAGGTAATGCTTGCCCTTGCTCTTTTCCTTAATAAATTCCTTTGGCAGAATCTTCTTCAGCGTTTCAAGCTCCGCCAACT
This sequence comes from uncultured Pirellulales bacterium, assembly GCA_964556885.1. Taxonomy (GTDB): domain Bacteria; phylum Planctomycetota; class Phycisphaerae; order Sedimentisphaerales; family Anaerobacaceae; genus CAZKYP01. The sequence goes on from CAZKYP010000003.1 coordinate 9,110, forward strand.
GCAGGGGCTTGTTCATCAGGTTCAGCTTGGCTGTCGGGGCGTCGGGCGATTTCTTTATCAGGTCGATAATTTCATCTATGTCACTAACCGCCAGAATCAGACCTTCGAGAATATGGGCCCTGTTTCTGCATCTTTTCAGAAGGAACATGCTTCGCCTGCGAATAACCACCTTACGGTGCTCAATGAAGCAATTCAGCATCTCCTTTATATTTAGTGTCTCGGGCCTGTTATTGACCAGCGCGATGTTGGCAATCGCAAACGTGCCCTGTAAAGGTGTGTAACGATATAACTTGTTCAGCACGATTTCGGCATCGGCGTCCCTTTTCAGGTCGACGACGATACGCAGCCCGTGTCGGTCCGACTCGTCCCTGACATCGGCGACTTCGGAAAGCGAGCTGTTCTGGACGCACTCGGCAATCTTAGAGACAATCGTGGTCTTAACGACCATATAGGGTATCTCGGTTATGATGATTCTGTCCCTGCCCTTTTTTGTCGATTCCACCTCCACTTTCCCGCGGACGGTCAAATGACCGCGGCCGGTGGAGTAAGCATCCATAATCCCTTTTTTGCCGCAGATGATTCCACCCGTGGGAAAGTCCGGTCCGGGCAGGACTTTTATAATATCCTTAAATCCGCAACCAGGCTCATTAATAACCAAAAGCAGTGCATCGCAGACCTCCTTGATATTGTGAGGAGGAATGTTAGTGGCCATACCGACGGCAATACCGGTCGAGCCGTTAACCAGAAGATTCGGAAACTTCGAAGGCAGGACCGTCGGTTCATTGCGGGTCTCGTCATAGTTCGGAACGAAGTCGACGGTATCGTAGTTGAGGTCCTCGAGCATATCCATCGCCGGAGCGGTCATTCTTGCTTCGGTATATCTCATTGCCGCCGGCGGGTCGGAATCGATACTGCCGAAATTACCCTGCGGATTGACCAGGGTATAACGCATATTCCATTCCTGGCCCAGCCGCACCAGCGTCCCGTATGTAGCCTGGTCGCCGTGAGGGTGGTAGTTACCGCCCGTATCGCCGACGATTTTCGCACACTTACGGTGCTTGCTTCGCGGGCCGAGGTTCAAATCGTTCATCGCCACCAATATTCGCCTTTGCGAAGGCTTCAGACCGTCGCGAACATCCGGCAGCGCCCGCGAGACAATAACACTCATGGCATAGTTGAGGTATGAGTTCTTCAGCTCGTCAAGGATACGCATATCCTCGAATCGTTCCTGTAGATTTTCGGTTTCCTTCATAGGTATATTATCGTCCTTAAAATGCTAATTATAGAACCAATAAACTAACCTCAACCGGCCTGAAAGTCAAGAAATACCGATGACTTTCCAGTCCCTATATTCAAGTTTCTTGTGCTTAAAAGAAAGGTATTAACCGTATCTCACATCAATAGCAAAAACCGGCCCGGATTTGAACAGAAATGACGTTCAAACCTGATTTATTTTCCCCGGCTACTGATGCAATAATGAACCATCCATCGGTTAGATAAAATTATACGGTTCTATGGAGAGTATCCGCTCTGCTAATCTAACAGCTTGATGTAAATATTTCGGAACTCTACCGGACCGCCTTCGCTTTGCAGGCAAATCCAGCCGGAAGTTTCGGTCGCTTTGGTTCCGCTATTTTGGAGCACGCCGTTTACATAACAGCTAATCGTATCGGCCTTGCAGTGGATTTCATACATATTCCACTGGCCTGCCGGTTTCTCACTGCTTTGTTGTTTCTTGGTTATACCAACAAACCGCCTTTCGGTATCCTGCTTATCCTGGCCGTCAATCGTAATACCGACTCCTCCCATCAGAACAAAATCGCCTGCGTTGCCCGCCATTAACTGGCACTCGATACATTTCGGCCAGAGCTGGTCCGGACCGCTGGTATGAATCAGAACGCCGCTGTTTGTCGGCTCGGCCGGCCAGCGCCATTCAAGATGAAGAATGTAGTTACCGTATTTTTTCTCGGTCCGCATATAACCATTCGGTTTTCCGGTACAATATATAACGTCGTCTTTAACAGACCAGACATCATTTACATTTACACCTTCATCTGGAACGAACAACTTCCAGCCCGTAAGGTCCTTGCCGTTCCAAAGCATTACTTTTTGTCCCTGTCCGGCGCCGGTGGACATTTCATGACATCCTGTAAACATCAAACAAAGGGCCGTTTGAATACTTACCACAAACAATCTTCCTGCTACATTTCTCATTGTTCTGTCTCCATAATCCGTTACGAAAAAATCGCCATGCAACAACTCACACGTTGTCTAAAATACCAATTGTATAATATGATTGCAAATATATGCACTGATATCAGATGAAATTTTCATCCAGATAATTATTTTCATTGAACAGAATTTGTCATATATGGACACTTTCGTACAATTCCGGGCCGCAAACCACAGGCTGTACAAAACGGGTAATTTCAGGTTTATTCGGCTTCTAATATAGCTTTAATATCACTCAACGACAGCACACCCGTCGTCGCCAGTTTTATCTTACCATCAGAATCAATGAAGAAACTGCTCGGGATGGCGTTTACATCCACATAGGGGCTGGTCATATTGGAAACATCGGCAACGACCGTATAATTCATTTTTGCCTGTGCGGCAAATCTCTTAACCAAATCAGGATTCTCGTTCGAGAAAGCAAACATCGCCAGCTTGTCCTCGCCGATGGTATCCCGCAGCTCGATTAGATGGGGGATTTCCTGCTTACATGGGCCGCACCATGTCGCCCAAATGATTATCATGATATCTTTACCATGATAATCGCTGAGTTTATGCTTATTGCCTTTAATATCGGTAAAAACAAAATCCGGCGCCGGCTTGCCATACCATGATGTGAAAGCCGGGCCCCATGTTTTTGCGGCCCCGACGACATCCTTCAGCTTAATCGCAACGTCTGACGGCGGGTGATTATCAACCCGGGTTCTCCGACCCGCCCATATTTGCGATATCCTGCCGGCCGCCATATTATACTTGTCCCCGCCTGTAAGAAGGGCAAAATCGATAACGAAAGAACTGCTTTGATTCGGAGCAATCGTGGTAACTTCACCGTATCTGCTTTCAATCGCTTTGTTGCGTGGAAAAACCGTACCCGGTTCCAGGCCCATTGCATACCCTTTATTGGACGAACTCGGATTCTTCCAAAGTGTAAGGAATGGCAACTGCTTTGTGGAATATCCCATCGATACGGCCTTAGTACCTGATGTATTGTGAACCATGATCTCGGTTCGATCATTGGCATCCGTCCAAAACAACATATCGTACGCCTGCTGAGCAACCTCAGTTTCCGATTTTCGATAGCGAAGAAACGACGATGCGTCCGAGGCAGATTGCTCATCAACCGGAATGACCTGGCGGACAGGCCCAAAGAACCTGCCGTCCTTATCAATCAAAGGTTTCCCATAATTTATGTGATAAAGGATATTACAATCCTGCTCGGCATCACCAAGATTTGTTACTTTATCCGATATCTGAAAGGTATCGGCGCCCGGTACCGTCGATATTTCAGTCCACAATTCGAGCTTCGCTCCATCTTTTCCGGCCTGGTCGATTCTGCCGCGTATTCGGATATTGTACGGAGCCTGGCGTTCGACAACTACTTCCACTATCGAGGCCGCTGCAACATCTATTCCGCCCGCTTCATCAGCTCCGGAAAACTGAAAACCGGTTCGAGTCAGCCATCCATTCAGATTCGCCGACAAATCCGAACCGAGACTTAAATCTCCCACCTGCGCCTTCTGAATCGACATCCCACGGGAAGGAACTATCGTCAAACTCAGCTTACCGTTATTTACATCAATAATATCAATTCCCAACGGTAGGCCCGTCTGGTATACATACTTGCGAACCGACCAGGAAACAGGGCGTTCCGGCGTCAAATCGCTGCTTTCAAGCTGTATTGTCTGTTTATGGATATTCTGCCCGGTATCGGTAAGGACCAGGTTATAAGGCTCAACCGCACCGACAGATGAAATAAACACGACCACAAAGACAAAAATTTGAAGAAATTTCGACATTTTATTGACCCTTTCCCGGTTATAAAGTCTGTTGTAAACCATTCATGTTCTACCTACTAAATTACCCCTTCCACGCCTTAATGTAGCAAATAAAACGCGAAAAAGTAATATAAAAATGAATCTGAAGCAAATTCCAACCGATTTAATAATGGAATTTTTTTGACAAAACAGGATTTGATATTAACATAGCTGGTTTTTGAACTGAAACATGTATACCGGGCTACTAATCATATATCGGTTCTAATAACAAGTTTGTGCCCGTCAGCCGATATATGAAATGAGCTTTATAAACACTCCGAGTATAAAATATGGCAATGACCGAAACAATCAATGCTATTTTGGCGCAAAGTGAAGGCCTTGATATTATCCTATTGCTGGGCATAGCTGTTTTTACCGGAACAATAGGCGGCAGGATAATCCAGAAGCATCACATCCCACAGATTATAGGTTATGTGGTCATTGGGATGATATTAGGCCCGTTGCTGGGAATCATCTCCCAGAAAACAATCAGTAACCTCGAACCGTTTAACCTTTTCGCGCTCGGCATCATCGGTTTTTTGGTTGGCGGCGAGCTTAAGCGCGAGATTTTCGTGAAATTCGGCCGACAGGTCTGGATTATTCTGCTCTTCGAGGGCATGGCCGCATTCATTTTTGTCGGCGTGCTGACATTCGTAGTGATGATATTTTTCTCAAGCTGGGACAAGGCTCTCGCCATTGCAGTGGTATTTGCGGCTATATGTTCAGCTACAGATCCGGCTTCAACTGTTAGCGTGCTGTGGGAATACAAGGCCCGCGGGCCGCTGACCGCCATGCTGACGGCAATCGTCGCACTCGACGACGCCCTGGCCCTGGTATTATACGCCATAGGCATCAGCGTAGCAGGCGTACTAACCGGACACCAGGAAAAAGGGCTTCTCTCGGCGCTCGGCGAATCGTTCTATCACGTCGCCGGAGCCGTAGTGATAGGAATCGTATCAGGATTTGTTCTTATCCAAATCCTGAAAAAAATCGACGACCCGGACAAGATTCTGGCTTTCACGGTGGGCCTTGCACTATTGATAATCGGAGCCGCATCACATTTCCATTTCGACGTTATAATAGCAACCATGACATTGGGAGTAACATTGATTAACGTCGAGCCGAGAAGAATGTCATCCTGTTTCAAGGTTATGCACCAGTTCTCGGCCCCAATTTATATCCTGTTTTTTGTTCTTGTCGGTGCAAGGCTGCAATTATCAGCCGGCAACAATATGATATGGTTTCTCGTTGCGGCTTATGTCATCGGCAGTATAGCAGGCAAAACCGCAGGTTCGTGCATAGGTGCGGTTTATTCGAAATCCGTCAAAACAATAAGGAAATATCTCGGGTTCTGTCTTTACCCGCAGGGTGGAATCGCAATCGGTCTTCTGATTATGGCCAGCCGCAAGTTCGAACCGGAAACGGCCTCGATAATGCTGCTGGTCGTGATTCTTGGGGCCTTTATCCTCCAGATAATCGGGCCTCTCGGTGTCAAGTTCGGGGCCAGAAAGGCCGGAGAGCTCGGACTCAATGTCACAGAGAACGACCTGATTAAATCTTATACCGTCGCCGATGTAATGGATACAAACGTCCCGGTTGTCTTCGCAGGCATGCCCCTGAACGAGCTGATAAAAGTGGTCGGCAGCGCAGACAGCTCATGCTTCCCCGTTGTCGACAACGACAATAAGCTGATAGGCGGCATTACCCTGGAAGGAATTCGAAACACTTTCTCCACCCAGGAGCTGAATGACTGGCTGGTAGCCCTCGATATAGCAGAACCTGTGGTTGCCAAGATTACGCCGGACAGAAAGCTCTCGGAGGCAATGGAAATGATAAGGCAGTTGGATATCGACTTTCTACCTGTCGTGACAAGCAACAATGGAGACAAACATATCGGAATACTTAGCCTCAGATCAATCCGCCGGCGGCTCAGTGCGGAAGTTCTGTCCAAGCAGAAGGAGGCCGACGATATGTATGCCAGGACGGCAACATTATCGGCCTGAAAATTTATAGACAACTATGATGAAATTTTTAATTATAATTGAGTTTTGACCGGGCATTATGGTAATCTCATATTCCCGACTGACGTTTATGTAATTTATTCCTGGAAAGAAAATCGAAACAATGCAGAACGAACCAGAACTTGCTCGTATTTTAAAACCGCAGCGCATCCTGTTTTTAGAATCTAAAACAAAAAAAGACGCTCTTCAAACACTGGCTGAACGTCTCGCAACAGCCCCTCAGATTAATGACCGCGACGCCCTTATCAAAGGAATCTTATACCGCGAAGGATTAATGAGTACCGGCATCGGGATGGGTATCGCCGTCCCCCACGTGCGGCTGGCCTCGGTTACCGAACCGGTGATGTGCGTAGGAATCTGTCGAAATCCGATTTCGGATTACGAATCGCTGGATAGTTTACCTATAAGTCTTATTTTCATGATCGCCGCCGGGCAGTTCCAGCACGCGGAATATCTGAGACTCCTCTCCTCCCTGAGTATAAAATTCAAATCCGAAAAGCTTCGCAATGAGCTCATTTCCGCTCCGGACACTCAAACATTCTACGACATACTTGTGAAACCGGAGAAATAGCTTCGTGGAAAGCATAAATATCAGCATCCTTTTTATTTTAGGACTCAGTATTTTAGGCGGTTTGGTCGGCGCTTCATTTTTTCAAAAACTCCACATACCCCAGGTGGTCGGATTCATAGTAATCGGCTTGATCGTCGGAGATAACGGCCTGAAACTGGTCAAGCATACGGACGTCGTCACACTTCAGCCGTTCACCATTTTTGCCCTGGGCATTATCGGTTTTCTGGTCGGCGGCGAGCTTAAGGCGGAAACCTTCAGAAAATATGCTCGCCAGTTTTTTGCGATTCTGCTCGGCGAGGGAGTGATTGCATTTTTGCTCGTCGGCATCTCAACAGGGTTGTTCCTCTATCTCGTTTTCCACAACATCTCCGTCGCATTCGCAGCGGGTATCGTATTCGGGGCGGTTGCTTCGGCCACAGACCCGGCTTCGACTATTGATGTGCTGTGGGAATATCGCGGCCTCGGCATCCTTACAACGTCGCTTACCGCCATAGTAGCCCTGGATGACGCTCTTGCGATGATTCTATACGGCCTGGCTACAGGTATAGTCAAGATGCTGGCGGGAGTTTCCGACTCCGTTTTCAAAGAGATAGGCAAGGTGTTCCTCGAACTTTTAGGAGCGGTGGTTCTGGCTTTTATAGGAGCGGCGATCTTACGATTTCTTCTGCTGAGAGTAAAGTTATTGCAGAAAAATTTCGCATTCGCAATCGGGCTGTTGTTGCTGCTTATAAGCATAGCAGTAAAAGCCAACATGGACGTTATTCTGACATCGATGGCGATGGGATGCTTTTTAGTCAATATGCTGCCGGCCAGAAGCACGACCCTGTTTGAGAATGTGCGGAGCTTCTCCACGCCCATTTACGTGCTGTTTTTCGTCCTCGCCGGTGCGAGGTTGTCCATAACACAAATGCCGGGCTGGCTGTGGTACGTCGTTTTCATTTATGTCATCGGCCGCAGCGCGGGTAAAATGGTCGGAACATATATCGGGGCAAGATTAACCGGAAGTGAGCCGGTCGTCAGGCGATATCTCGGCCTCGGTCTGTTCGCCCAGGGAGGCGTGGCAATTGGTCTTTCGATTATGGCCAGTCATTATCTGACCGGCGTGGTAGTCGACGGAAACCTGATGCTGGGCGATGTGATTATCTTCGGGATTGCCGCCACTACGCTTATCGTCCAGTTATTCGGGCCGCCAATGGTCAAACTGGCCTTAAAGCTGAGCGGCGAGGCCGGGCGAAACGTAACCAGAGAGGACGTCGTCGATTCATGGACCGTCGCAGACGTAATGGATACGGAAGTGGTTTCTTTCCGGGAAAATGACCCTATAGCCAGGGCCGCTCATACATTTGTAAGGCACGATTACCTGGTTTACCCTGTTCTTAATCATAAAGACCAAATCATTGGCATCCTGTCTCTGGAGGCACTAAAGGACGTGCTGAGTAACCCGGACTCATGGAACTGGCTGCTTGTCTCCGATGTAATGAGACCGATTAAACAAAAAGTCTTTTCCAACTCACCCTTAAAAGAGATTTTAAACCAGATGAACGAGCTCAATATCGATCAAATCCCTGTGATAAAATACGGCAACGGTGACGTACCGATTGGTGTGCTCGACAAAGCCAGGGTCAAAGAGCGTATAGACATAGAAGTCTTCCGAAGGCGGCAGGTGATTGAGATAAAAAGAAGTCGAAAAGAAACAGAAAAAGAACCTCTCGAATTAAGCAAGGAAAAATGAAAACCAGTCACCCTTCGGCCAAAGATATAGTTATAGATATCATAGACAATCCTTGTTTTGTAACAGAAGCCATATCGTTAAAAAACATGACAAACATCTCGAACAGGAAAAAGATTAACGTAAGGTCTGTCTTTGGTTATGATATACATAAAAATAAACCTGCGTGAAACGGGTAAAATCAATCTTAAAAAATGAACACGGAAAATAAGCCATGAAACTAAACGATGTTTTACAGAAAGAATGTATTGCCGCCGGAGTAACTCTTAAGAACAAAACCGAAGCTTTGCTCTATATAGCACAAACGGCCAAAAAAAGCCCGACTTTAACCGAAGTATCTCAGAATGAAATCCTTGAAGGTTTGCAGGCTCGCGAATCTCTTGGCTCAACGGGTATCGGCAAGGGAATAGCAATCCCCCACTGTCGCCTGAAATCCGTTAAAAACTTTGTAGTCGGAGTAATTACAGTTCCTTCCGGCGTAGACTTCGATTCCCTTGACGGTGAAAAGGCAAGGCTTATTGTTTTTATCATCGCTCCCGAAGTGGAATCCAATCAGCACTTAAAATTGCTATCAGCTATATCACAGAGTCTTTTAGCTCCGAAGGCCCTGCATAGAATCCTTGCCGAACAAACACCGGACGGTATATATGAGAGCTTCCTGTATGGTAAGGATGTCGAGATAAACGGCAGAGAACAGGTTGACAAAAGTCTTATTCATGTCTTCATACAAAGCGAGGACATATTCAGGAACATTATTCAGATTTTTACCGGTATGGAATCCAGCTCAATCGTTATCGTGGCGGCTGAAAACGCAAGTGTATATCTTTCGAAAATACCTCTTTTTGCAAGTTTCTGGTCCGATGAACCATCTGATTTCGGCAGGATTATAATTGCGGTTGTCGATAAGAATCTTACAAACGAAGCTCTTAGAAGAATTGAAAGCGTCGCCGGAGACCTCAACAAATGCACCGGTGTCATGGTAATTGTCCAGGATGTCTCTTATGCAGCCGGTTCGTTAGGAACTTAGTTTCAGGTATATAAATGTCGATACTCGCAATAACAATAGATTTATCTTTTCTTAATCTTTCAGGCCTTACTCTTCTTGGAGCGGCGACGATAGTTGCATTTTACGTCGGCAAAGTCGCACGGTTTGCCAAATTGCCGTCGCTGATCGGTTATATGGTCGTCGGTGTCATACTTGGCCCTTCGATACTTCATCTTTTTACGGAAGATTCGATGGAGCAACTTTCCTTTATTACCGAAATAGCCCTCGGATTCGTGGCCTTCAGTATCGGCTCCGAACTGAATCTGTCTTCACTAAAGCGTCTGGGCGTCGGAATTATCTCCATTATACTCGCAGAGTCTTTCGGTGCTTTCTTCGTGGTTGCTATTGCAATGTATTTACTGACCCGCGATCTGCCGCTTTCCCTGATATTCGGCTCAATGGCCCCTGCCAGCGCACCGGCGGGCACAGTCGCCGTAATTCAGGAATGTAAAGCCAGGGGCAGCCTGACCAAGACCCTCTATGCAGTGGTCGGCTTCGACGACGGTCTTGCAATAATCATCTTCGGTTTCGCCGCCGCTCTTGCTAAGAACCTTCTTATAAACGAGGCTTCCGGGGCATCCGAAGGAATTATGCCGGCACTGCTGGACCCTGCAAAGGAAATCGGTTTGAGTTTTATTGTAGGCGGCATCGCAGGATTAGTGTTTTTCCAGTTAGTCCGCAAATTGCAAAGTGCAAGAGACATTTTGATTATCGTCTTCGGTTTCATCCTTATTTGCACAGGTTTATCGATACGATGGCACCTGTCGCTGATTTTGACCAATATGGTCGTCGGATTCGTTCTGGCCAACTCACGACATGAATCATTATTGAATCGGGTAACAAGTCCCCTGATGGAAGTCATGCCGTTACTGTTCGTACTATTCTTTTGCCTTGCCGGAGCACATCTCGAATTGTCGAGTCTGCCTGCATTAGGAACCGTAGGACTGGTCTACATACTCGGCCGCTCCGCCGGTCTTATCGGAGGCGCACGTCTCGGAGCAATGTTCGGGCATGTAGAAGATAAAGTAAAAAAATACGTCGGTTTGGGTATTCTCTCCCAGGCAGGCGTGGCAATCGGTTTATCACTTATAGTCAAGCATGAATTGACACAGCTAAACGCCGAATACAATCTTCGTCATGCCCTTGATATCGGCTCCAATGTCCTTGCCACCGTTACCGCTACATGTATCTTTTTCGAAATAGTCGGGCCGATCCTGACAAAAATAGCACTCAAAAAAGCCGGAGAGATACCGGAAACCGAGCTTAAATAATCACGATGCCGGATAAAATGAAACAGTTTTCCTTTCCAAAAACCAAAAGGCTTCTCAGCAACGACCAGTTCAAATCCGTTCTGGACAACGGTCGTCGCTTCAGCGACCCCGATAAATCGGGGCTGATTTTATATATCGCAAAAAACGACTGTAATTATCCGCGATTAGGCGTCTCCATCGGTAAATCTCATGGAAACGCCGTTGCACGCAATCGGCTCAAGAGGCTGCTGCGGGAAGCATTCCGTCAAAACCAGGACCGAATCCCGGCCGGTTTCGATTACCTGCTGTTGCTCTCTACACGGCAACCGAAAAAGACCGACGCCAAACGGGCTACAGATAACCTGACTTACGAACAGGTTAAAAACTCCTTCATGACCCTGGTCAACTCTTCACTCGGCGGCAACGGCAAATAACCTTATTCTGCCGTCTGCAACATACAGGATGTTTTTTACCGACTGATGTTTCCTTTCAGTAAAGTAAATGAATGTGGCGGGAACGAATAATTGAAGCTTTTTCCCGAAGCATTTATATCAGGTTTTGAAACGGTCTTGACCGGTTCTTTGCCGAAATCATTCATGGCTTTAATGTCCGGGCCATTTACCTCGTATACTTTCATCGGCCCGGTAAACTGACCTTCCTGGGAAATTATTTCCGTTGCAATAGCCTTATCCTTATGCCGGTTGACGACGCAAATTATAACTTGCCCCTTATCATAAGCGGCCGACACATCAAGGTACGGAACATTCTTCTGAATCGTCGTAGCCTCCCCCAGACCCAGACGGAACGTGTCCGTATCATAAGTTTCGCAATCCACGAAAACATCCAGCGATGTTCCGCGAACATTCTGTGCAAACAGTTGCAGAGGATAATAAATCGTCTGTTTGAAAAGCGTTTTTTCGTTCGTGAAAATCGGGGCTATCACATTAACGAGCTGTGCCATATTTGCCATCTTCACTATGTCTGCATTCCGAACAAATACATTCAAAAATTCCGCAATAACCAGGGCATCTTCCAGATCATAATGCTCTTCCAGTGCATAGGTGCCCTCTGCGAACTTGCCGCCCCTGGCTCGGTACCAGACATTATATTCGTCCCATGCGATGTAAACAGGGTCGCGGCCGCCGCGGTCGGCCTTGCGCATCTGCTCGAGTATCATTCCCCTGACTACCCTGGTGCGTTCCTCACAAACTCGCGGAGTCGCCATGAAGTTGTAGTAATTATCCTCCGGATTACCCACGTAGATATGAAGGGCAATGTAATCCACGACGTCTCTTAATTCTCTTAATACCGTGCTGTTCCATAAATCCGGGTCGGCGCCCACGCGGTAGTTGGACGAACCTGCGGCTATCAGCCTGATGTCGGGCGAGGTAAGTCTCATCAGCTTGGCCGCTTCACGGGCCTTCTTGCTGTAATCTTCGGCATTAAGATGGCCCATCTGCCAGGTCCCGTCCATCTCGTTTCCGAGGCTCCAGTACTTGATATTATACGGCTGTGGATAACCGTGCTTACGCCGCAGCTCGGCATAATACGGCCCTTCCTTGACGTTACAGTATTCCACCCACCACTGTGCCTCTTCGATGGTGCCGGTGCCCATATTCACGGTAAAATACGGTTCGGTGCCGACTTCTTTGCAAAATTCCATGAACTCGTTCGTTCCGAACTGGTTTGTTTCCAGCCTGGCCCATGCAAGCTCCATCCTCGGCGTCCTCTGGGGACCGACCCCGTCCAGCCAGTGGTAGTTGGATACGAAATTGCCTCCCGGATATCGAACAAGAGAGACATTCAGACCTTTTACCGCTTCCAATACGTCCTTTCGAAAACCTTTTGCATTCGCCTGGTCCGAATCAGGATCATAAACTCCGCCGTAAACGCATCGTCCCAGGTGCTCAACGAAATTGCCGTATAAGTTTTTATTGATTTCGCCGATTGTCCTGTCGATATCGATTTTTATACGGGCATCTGCATTCATCATGGGCCTGGTACTACCAACAGAATTCATCATAGGTTGGGTATTGCCTACAGATGATTGAGCGTGAGCACATCCGATAAATATACAAAGCACCAAAAAAATGATACAAATACAATTTCTCATTTTCATAATCGACTCTCCTTATTTTATTGTGAATAAACTTCGGTAAGCGACACGCCTTGTGCAATTTTTAATCTGTTGCATGACAACACAAAATCGAACTACGGCAGCTCTCCGACCCGCGGCCAGCCGTCTTCCCACGCTATGGTAGATATCTGCAGGTATGACCTTCCCGTTTGGCCGTCATAGGCATGGAACACCAGATAATCTCCGTTGTCATCCTGAAGAACGGCGTTGTGTCCGGGCCCTTTCCAGTTATCCGTCGTCGCTTTAATCACCTGGGACCCGCCGCCTTCTGTCATGGGCTTGCCATCCTTGTCGATATACGGGCCGGTAATTTTACGGGAGCGACCGACTACGACGTTATACGTGCTTCTCGTCCCGCGACAGCAGAAATCGAACGACACGAACAGATATAAGTATTTACCGTGCCGGATTATGAACGGCGCTTCGATAGCGCCCTCTACCGGCGGAGTCTGATGCTCGCTTTCCCGCGGCCGGCTCGCCAATGAGTACAGCATGGTATCCTCGGTGGAAAGCTTGCCGGTTTCCGGATCGATTCGTCTCATCTTGATACCGCTCCAGAAACTTCCCCAGCAGAGCCATACACTATTTTTGTTGTCATAAATAAGATTGGCATCGATAGCGTTCCAGTCGTCTTTGCCCTCGGTCGAACGTACGACCATACCCTGATCTTCCCATTTGTAGTCGGGACTGTTCGGATCGAGTGTTTTATTCGTGGCAAGACCTATGGCGGAATTGTTCTTACCGAATGTGGAAACTGCATAGTACAAATGATATTTGCCGTTATAGAAGGAGATGTCCGGAGCCCACGCCCCCCTCGTTCCCGGTATTTCCTTCGGCGCCCACTCGGGAAGTGTTTCAAATACGAATCCGGTTTGTTTCCAGTGGATCAAATCTGTCGAGCATTTAATAGGGATAATACCCCCTTCCCGTCGCCCACCACCCGTCGAGAATACATAGTACGTGTCTGCTTCTTTAATAATGACGGGATCATGAACCTGTAAATCCCCTTCGAGCTGAAGAACTTCCGGTTCCTTAACGGTCATCGTGCTGCGGCAGGACAAACCAGTCACCAAAGCCACCAATAGTATAGCGTAAAAAATTACAGTACATTTTTTTGCGTGGTTCATAGCAGTCCTTTCCATGAATGTCGATTCGATTTAATTCTAATCGAAACCTGTCAGCATAATAGCCGGTTAGATGTTCTCTAAAGAAGTGATTTTACAATTTGAAATGAGATTTGCAAGAAATCTTATGAATGGAATTAGCTGTTTATCAGCAGACAGGCCCTCAAAAGCTCGGCCACGCTCCATGCCTGGGCAAAACAGCCTCTGGGCTTATGAGGAGGGTCGCCGTCAAATATCTCCGATACCGAGCCGATACAGCCATCCTCAGTTAGATGCCGCAGCAGAGGAGCGATAAACTCGCCCGCCTGTTTTTTGCTTTTTTTACTGAATTCGTTGACCTTAAGGAAGCTCTCCACGAACGGCCCTATCAGATACGGCCAGACGGTACCCTGGTGATAAGCCTCATCGCGCTGCCGCTGCGGGCCCGTATATCGTCCCTTATAACCATCCGCCGACGAATCAAGTGTTCGCAAACCGTAAGGTGTAAGCAGGTTCTTACGTACAGTCACAACTACCGATATTTGCTGAGCCGGTAATAAAGGCGAAAACGGCAGTGAAACGGCGAATATCTGGTTCGGGCGAAGACTCTCGTCCACCGTACCATCCGGTAAAACACAATCGTTCAGATAGCCCCTGGATTCGTTCCAGAACAACTTACCGAAACTTGCCCGCACTTTCTGCGCCATGGAATTGAAGTTTTTGGAAGTCTCAATATCCCTGTCCGTATAGAACTGAGCTAACAAACAAAGGCTATTATACCACAGGGCATTAACCTCGACCGCTTTTCCGTACCGCGGCGTAAAGGCAATGCCGTCACATTTCGCATCCATCCAGGTCAACTGCGTGTCAGAATTACCGGCATTGATAAGCCCATCTGTGTCTGCATGAATATCGAACAGGGTTCCTTTTTGATAGGAATCCACAATCCAGCGGATTACAGGCATAAGCTCCAGCATAAAGGTCTTCGAATCACCGCTGGCATGGAGATATTGAAAAGCGGCGTTTATAAACCAAAGCGAGGCATCGACACTGTTAAAAAATGACGTGCCGCCGAAATCGTCAAAACGATTCGGAATCATACCGTCGTCCGCGGCCGCCGCAAAAGTGGTCAGTACCGATTTTGCCTCATCGAAACGACCGGTCATAAGTAACAGGCCGGGCAATGATATGAAGGCATCCCGGCCCCAGTCCGCAAACCATGGATAGCCGGCAAGGATGGTCGTTCTATGGTCATTTTCCGCCTGGCGTCGTGTGATAAAGTTGTCAGCCGCGAGGTACAGAGTGTCGAGCTGCTCCGACGACAATCCCGTAAAGCTCTTTACGTTTTTTGCCTTGTGTCTTAACGTTTCATAATGCCCGTATAAATCTTCAATAACCGCATTAATATCGGTATTGCCGTCATGGGTGAATTCGAGCTTACGGCCTGATGCGGCCGGACGCAGACTCGCCCAGAGAATAACCTGCGAAGGTGCATCTATACGACATTTGAAAAAACCCGGGGTCCACAAATCTTCGCTGAAATCCTGACCTCTTTCCTGGTCAACCCGATATACGAAATTGAACCACCATTGCGGATCTTTCTCGAATACAGCCGCCGGGCAGCTCAGGAGCAATTCACAATCGTCCGGATTTTCATGTCGAACGATCACATTATTATCGCGCTCACTCGAACACAGCGAAGCGTAAGATTTCCGTAGTGCATGGAAATCCCTCAAGCCGACAAACGGTCGTGTAATAAACTCAACCGGGCCCTTTAAATCAGTAAAATCATAAACCAGCCCGACCATATCCCTGTCGCGCAGAAGGTATATGGATTTGGTCAGTTTAAGGGGACCGACTTCGTAATCATAATGAATCCCGATATCCCTGCGGAACCGCCTTAGAAAACTGAAACCTTCGGATGCAATTTTGCCTTCAAATTCGAACGATGAAAGATTAAAAACTTTCCCCCCGGCTATTATCATTTCCTGACAGTTTGCCAGCGCCATCACCCTGCTGACAGGCGGTCTCAACGTCCCGATCAGCAATCCATGATAACGCCTCGTATTGCAGCAGGCGATTGTCGAGGATGCATAGCCGCCGCGTCCGTTGGTCAATAACCATTCCCTGGTCAATAAATCCTCGATAGATTGTTCCCGGGTGGAAATGGATATTTCGATCGAACTGTCCGCTTTTTGTAATGCTAACACAATTTCATCCTATAGCAGTATTGTCATTACAGAATTCAAACGCTGGTATAAACCGCTCCTTCGGTTAATATCGCCCCCATTATCTTACTTCCAACACTATAAAAACTCAAATTTGTGTCAGCTTGCCAGTTGCAAATCGGATGGATTCTTACTCTGCGGCTCGGGACTGGTCATATCTGATGTCCCGCCGTGGCTCGGTTTTCCGCCGCAACGTCTTTGCAGATTATCCAGAACGTTCATAAAGTTTATATAGGAATCGTACGGCGAATCGTACGGATTGAAATACTTATGAACATCACCGTCGGCAAAATATTTCGTACACATGTAGTAGAAATGGTCCGAGGCCTGGAGTTTGCGCCAGTCTGAAAGAATCTGCTCGTCTTTGGTCTTTTTGATTTTTCTCTCAAGCCGATAAAGCTCGTGAATCGCGTTGGACTGCATAGCGTTGCCGAGCCAGGCAGAGAGGTCTCTCTCGGTATCAGCCCAGCTTATAACGTGCGGCACATCAACCGTGTCGGCGGGCTGATAACACCGTACCACCTCGGACGGGGTTTTGAAGTTGTTATCGGGGTGTCTCAGAATTTCTTCAGGC
Source organism: uncultured Pirellulales bacterium (assembly GCA_964556885.1). Lineage (GTDB taxonomy): Bacteria > Planctomycetota > Phycisphaerae > Sedimentisphaerales > Anaerobacaceae > CAZKYP01. Next base: position 25,814 of record CAZKYP010000003.1, read on the forward strand.
AGATGCCGCATAAAATTGAATATCCCCGTATCTTCCCACTGGTGTTCGCCAAACGTCTCGTAGTCCATAAAAAGGTTTACTACGTTACCGTTGCCGTTGACATTGCTGACCCAATGGGCAAATTTATCCGCCGTCAGAGGCCACTGGGACCAGTCGCGATTGGAAAATCTGAACGCGATATCATCGCTGAGAGAATAGTTTTTAAGCAACAGCTTAACATTCTTGCAGTTTTTCGGCTGATAGACAAAATTGGGGCTTCTGTAACCCAAGATATGGTCTGCACCTTCGGTTATTATCGCATCGAAGCAGCCCATCGACTCGATCAGAGTCGCCAGTTCATTATTATATATTAATTCCGTATTTCTAAATATCCTGGGTTTTTGGCCGAATAAATAGTTGATGGTTTCGGTATGCTTGTTAACCTGCTCCACAAATTCGTTGCGTGAATACAGGAAACTCAGACTGTGATAGTAGGTCTCGGCGAGAAACTCAACGCAACCGGTCGCCGCCAGGGCATCAAATGTGCTCATCACTTCCGGACAGAAACGCTGCAACTGCTCCAGCAGCACACCGGTAATACTGTACGCCACACGGAATTTGCCTTCGTATTTGCGTATCACATCCAACAGCAATCGGTTGGTCGGTAGATAACACTTGTCGGACACTTTCCTGCAAATGGAACCATTTTTGTAATCGTCGAAATACTGGTCATCTTTGTCGAAAACCGTATAGTGTCTCAGCCGCATCGGCTGATGGACCTGAAAGTAAAAACATATCGAAGGCATAATCTATTAATCCCAAGACATAAAGTATATGGACTACGAAAAGTCCTGTGCACTCTGAAAAAGAAAAAAGCACAAAATGCTTCTTCTTTTCTAATAGGCTGCCCGCCGGATGTTTGTTCAGGCGTAATGCCTGGTAAAATTAAAAACTTCCTTTTTTATGCGTGCATCATTTCCAAGTCAAACGAAGTTTAAAAACAAAATCTGAATTTTTTTAAGTTAAATCCCACCGGCATAAGCATAGTGTGCAGCTATAGTTTCTTTATAGATTCTTTCACATTTTAGCGCCGCATCTCTCCATCGCAGCTTTCTGACCTCGAAGTTACCATGGCTTTTCAATGTCATCCGCAAAGGAGGATACTTCAGCACAGCTATGGTCTTATTGGCAATCTCGTTCACATCCCAGAAATCTACCTTCAGAGCATGTGTCAAGACCTCCGATACACCACTTTGCTTGCTGATTATAACAGGTACATCGTTATCCAGAGCCTCCAAAGGTGCTATGCCGAAAGGCTCCGATACCGAAGGCATAACGTACAGATCGGCCATCTCATATATCTTGCGAACATCCTCGCCCCGCAAAAAGCCCGTGAACAACACTTTGTGCCCGATACCAAGCTCGGCCGCCAATTCGATCGCACGGTACATCATATCACCGGAACCGGCCATAACGAATTTAACGTTGTCCATCACTTCCATGACCTTCCTGGCCGCATGGAGAAAGTATTCCGGACCTTTTTGCATCGTAATCCTGCCGAGGAACAGAACAATCTTCTCATTTTTCTTGATGCCGGTTGCGCTTAACGACCAGTTGCCGTTATGCTCTACACCGTTGTAAATCACCTCGACCTTGTCTCCGCTGACTCCGTATCGGCTGATAATGATATTACGGGTATAATAACTCACGGCGATGACTTTATCCGCCCGGTGCATACCTTCCCGCTCGATATCGTAAATCATCTGGTTGACATGCTCGCCGCTGCGGTCGAATTCCGTCGAATGCACGTGTACCACCAACGGCTTGCCGCTAATTGCCGCTACAGCAATAGCCGCGGGATAAGTCATCCAGTCGTGAGCGTGAATTATATCAAAATCCTCCTGCATAGCCAGTTCGGCGGCAACAGCGGCGTATCGATGGACTTCCGTATACATATCACCACTATAGTCCCTCGACATCATGAACTGGCTGGCAGAACTGATATTTCGGCCGCTTATTTCATGTCTTTGCCGTAAAATTTCCTCTATCTGCTTTTCATAGACATCCGGTGTTGAATACGGCTGGAGCGGCGAACTGATCTCGTGAAACTTCACGTTCTTCAACTCACCGAATTTAAATGATGACACAGAATCGCGGCATCCCGGCGTCAACAGCTTGACATGTGTGGCATATTCTCCCTCTACCATTTTAGGCAGGACAAATGTTACCTGCATGTTAAGATGATCCATCGCTTTTGTAAGACCATAACATGCCGTACCAAGACCTCCGCTTATAAACGGAGGAAACTCCCAGCCTAACATGAAAATTTTCATACTATCACCTTTTGGCTTAGTCCTATAATCATCTGCTCAGTAACTAAACAAGATAGACATATCGCCTATGACACCTCAATACGCCAAGCTCCATACCGCTAACAAGCATCGTTATCGACAAGAACCCCCCCCCACCTTAACTTGATGCTGGTAAAAAATTTACTGCCTGGACTACCACATTGTATTAATCGGGATTTCTCTATATAAAAGTTCAAAAAAACCTTCCAAAAAAATGTGAATAATAAAGTTATAAAAAGCTTTTTATAGGCCGGTAGTGAATTCTCACAGACTTGCATGCCCATCAACCCGGTCATATAAGCAGAATTAAAATAAGCCGTTCCACTGATATAAGCAGAACGGCTCGTCCAAAATTCCACCCATAAAAACAAGATAAGATATGTAATTAAAAGACCTTAGCACATACTCTCACACCAAGTCAAGAGTAATACTCAGACGGGCCGTCAATCCGGCAATAACCGCCGGATCTATAAGTCCTGCGCTTTAACAGTACTGCGGCGGTTAGCTTTGGTACGAACTATAGCAGCATCAAGCATATCGTAAACCTTATCACTAATTGCCTCAAGCGAATCAGATGAAGTCATCATCTTCTTACTCTTGATGTGAGCTTTGACCTTGCTGGCTACAATCAAGGATTCTCTCTTCTTTGCCATTATAAATCCCTTTATCTTGATAAAAATTAAATTGTAATTAATCCGGACATCAATCCATTAAATCCGGACACCACTGGAAACTGTTAATTACCGCCAAACAACAAAGTTTGCAACAAAAAAATGCCTATAAACATTAATTTTTTACATTTATCAGGGCTATAAAGAAAAAACTAACTCGGACCATTGAAGCTTTCCGGAAGAGTTTTTTTTACAGTATGTATTTTTTTATAATTTTAATGGCCCATTTTGACGAATAGTATTCAGACGAAAAACTGTTCCGGAACAAGGGAACTGAATCAGAAAAAAACCAAACTTAATATAGATATGTTTGGATAGGTAATTGGAGGAAAAGAAATGGCAAAGCGTTCAAAAAAAGCCCATAAATCGCAGGCCAAACTGGAAGGGTATGTCGTTGTTGCATTCGTCGAAGACACCGAGCAGGCAAGAGAGTACCAGAACCTGCTGGAAGCTAATGATATTCCCGCAATTATAAGTGAGCAGGAAGAACCTACTTTGGGCACAAAGGAAATCACAGTAATGGTTTCCGAAGAATTTCTGGATGAGGCTCACGTTATAATTGAGTCACAAAATGCTTATGACGATTTTTACGACCTCGCCATTGATGAGGACAGCGACGGAGATTTTGACGACGACCTTTTTGAAGACGAATTTTAACCATGAATAAAGAATTTTTCCCAGAGCGTCGAACCGGCCGAGACCGCAGAAAAACCGTTGTCGACAGACGTTTAGGTTTGGACCGTCAACGAGGTCCCGGCAAACGGCTTACAGATGAGAGGAAGTCCGCGGAAGAAGGACAAATGTCCGAGGAGCAGTTCGAGTTTGTCATGGCTATCGATGAGTACAAGCGGAAAAACACGAGACCTTTCCCTACCTGGACGGAAGTGCTCGAGGTCATAAAGGCGCTGGGTTACAGAAAAGTGGCCGGACCACAACCACTTGGCAAGCACAAAAAAGACACAAAGCCCGACAAGGTCTCGCTTCAAGCATGGCTGGACTAAGAACTACCTGTAAACAGATCATGCCTTACGATAAAGACCTCTTTGAAACACTCCATTTCAAATTAAAGCCGTAAATCTATCGTGACATGCTTGCTTCAGGCGTACCGCCGTAAGCTCCCATATTAATTACACCACCATTGGGCTGCGGCTCCGAACCGACAGGATCGCTCGGATCGCCCGTATCGATACAGGGACTTGTAACATTATCCTGAACCCAGCTCTGTGTATTCGGATCCCAACGGCCCGTCTCGGACTTCAAGTGATAATCCCCGCCGGCGGCATCGGCAAACAAAGGATCGGTATTAATGTTCCCGACACCGGCCCAGGGTTCGCCCGCAACCATCACATTGCTATAGTTTACGCTAAGAACAGAACCGTCATTGTTCCATATCCCATCAAGGCTGTCCCATAGAATACAATTCCGCAACTGGACCGTGCTTGCCAACCACCATGTATCACAGGCAAATGAGTCCCCGTATTCGGCACTATTCGATGCGAATGTACAATTTGTAAGCTCCGACGTACTGCCATCACTGTATACTCCGCTGCCAGCTCCCGCGACGGTATTTCCGGCAATAACACAATTAGTCAGTGTCATCTCAGACCAGTCGAGGTAGAAACCGCCGCCTGCCGAACCGGCAGTATTATTGATTATATCGCAACTGTTAAATGTCAGGACACATTCCGAAACACATATTGCACCTCCCCAGTCACCGGCGATATTACCAACAAATTGACAGTCCGCCATCACCAGGGCACCACCCAAGCCGAATATCCCCCCGCCGTCCCATGTAATAGCCGCGTTCCCATTGAATGTACAACCTGTAATCATCGGGTTACTTTCGTCATTGTACATCGCGCCTCCTCTGATCTGCGCCGAGTTATTGTTAAACGTACAACTGTTCAATATCGGCCTGCTGTTGTCGTTGAACATGCCTCCGCCTCCATAACCGCACAGGTTTTCTTTGAATGTGCAATTTGCCATCGTGGGATTGCTACTGCTATTGAACATTCCTGCGCCGTACCATACAGCCATATTCCCTGCGAACGTACAGTTCGTAAATGCTGGATTGCTGCTGTCATTATATACGGCGGCCCCCATACCTCCGGTGCTGCCCCACGAAACTGCCCAGTTATCCCTGAATACACAATTATTAATCGTCGGGCTGCTGCCGTTCGAACAATTAACAGCTCCGCCGTAGTAGGCCCTTCCGTTGGTAATGGTTACGCCGTCCAGCACCGAATCCGTCCTCTCACGACTGTGAAAATAAAAACCACGTCCTAAATCCCTGCAATCTATAATCGTATTTTCGGGACCGGCACCACGAATCTTCACGGCTTTACCCAGAAAATCTATATCGTAATTGCCCTGGCCCGAATAAGTGCCCGGCATAACGACAATTGTCTCCGCATATTCGGCATACTCAACGGCCTCCTTTATGTTATCAAAAGGATGCTCGGCCGTACCATCTTCCAGGGAATCGCTGATAGTGGGATCGCCCGGCCCGACATCATTCGCAGCGTCATCGTCAACATACAATGTTATAGACTCGGACGGAGGTGTAGGCGGAGGATTCAATGTCATATCCACAGCCGCAAAGGCGTTCACACAGCCGAATCCGTAACTTCCATCAAATCCGGGCTCACCCAAATCGACAGCCGAATCAACAAGGATACGCTGGGCCTGAAAATTAGACAGATTGGGATCGATTGATAAAACCAGGGCACCAACTCCAGCCGCAATCGGACAAGCGCCAGATGTGCCTCCCATCGTATCGCTATAGTCTAATATACTAATATCAAGATTATACATGCTGAATCCCGGAATTCCGGTGATATCGGTGGACCACTGATAAGCCTTGCCTAACATAAAATAGTCCGTGCGCTGCACTCCACCGCTCGGCGCCACCAAATCCAGCTCCGGGCCGCTGCCGCTGTAATACCAGACCTCGCCGTCATGATCAATCGCGCCAACGGCAATAACATCTGGATACAGCGCCGGATACACAACCGGCCCGCCATCCGCCCAGTTGCCGGACGCACAGAAAACAAGACAACCTTTTCCGTCCCGGCCGATACCGCCGGGGGCGGTGACATCAGATATGGCGGAATAGATTGTCTGCGACGAGTAAAGATAGCCCCAACTGTTACTGAGGATGTCGGCGCCGTTTGCAGCGGCCCAACGGAACGCCGTCGCTATGTCGGCTTCCGTAGTATAACTATCCTCACTCAATATTCGGATAGGCATTATCGAGCAATTCCATGCAATTCCGGCAACACCTATACCGTTATTTCCCTGGGCCGCCACAAGCCCCGCACAATTCGTACCATGTGCATCATCGGCCCAAAACCGGCCCGGCTCAGGTATTGCATCGTCTTCTATAAAATCATAACCCGACACAATGTTGTTAACCAGGTCGGGATGGTTAGCATCGACACCGGTATCAAGTATAGCAACAACAATATCCGGATCTCCGGCTGTGATTTCCCAAGCCTCGGGAGCATTTACGTCCGCATTCGGGGTACCTCCGGTTTGTCCCGTGTTGTGCAAGTGCCATTGCTTCGAAAAATACTCATCGTTAGGAATCATCTGTCCGGATAACAGCGGCTGAAACGCAATGTTCGGACCGGCCCATTTTACCATCGAACTTTGACCAAGCTGCTCGACGGCGGCAAATACCGAATCCGCATTATCACAGGAAACCTCCAAAAGATATTCGTCCTCTGTGAATTCCATCTTCTTTTTAACAGATATACCATGTGCTCGACACATAGTTTCAAATTCATCGACATCCGCTTCGGCAGCAAGGCAGACCACTATTTCAGGTATTATCGCCACTGTTTGCCCATTCAACGAAAAGAGCGGCGCTGCATATTTAACCTGATTTCGAGACCTTAAGCTCTCGATGGTCTTTTCGTTCTCACCGGACGTTCGTTCGTTAAAAACAATCGAAACACCCTGTCTTTGAAGGCCGCCAACCGGTTTTATCTCCACATCGTCTGAAGATCTTAACGACTCTTCAAAAAACGTAATAGAACTCGCGCCTTCCTGCGATTGTATAACATATCCCGACTGTGGCTGCGGTATAAATAAGAGCTGATTGCCACCAACCGTGACACTACGGGATAATGATTCCTCGCCGGAGCTTTCAGACGCAAACAATACGAACAGTGCATACACTATGACCACTAAGATTTTCCCCGCTTTAGACATTGGTATATCCTCCATTAGGTTATTATTGGAATGACTTATTATAGCTCAAAGCCGGTGACTTTTGCAACAGTTTTTTCAGGATTTTTCCAGGACAAGTCGTTTTTTAACAGACAGTTATCTTATCCGGCAAAATCATTGATTATACCAGGAGAATGCCAAAAAAATGCCCGGAAACTGCCTACAATTGTCATCTGACAACTTAGACTTACCGTGATTGAGTAAGCGAAGATGTGTTTTTTATTGTCCGGCACCAATCCTGATTACGGGTAAAGCCGCATTTTGAGCCAGTTTTCAGCCAGGACAACAAAATCCCTGAAGTTAATCGTGTTGTCACCGTTCAGGTCGGCCGGCGAGAAAAGCCGCTGATCGAAGACACCGGTCCCGTTGGTCGCCGCATAAACTATCTCAGGCTGCGAGAGAGGATAATCATAAATACGAAAATCGTCTATCAAACCGTCATAGCCGCCGTACCACCCCGCCCCGATTTCAAATGAAATAATACCGGCTATCTGCGAAGCAACGCCTATCCGGCTGTCATAAAGGGCACCATTAAGATAAATTTCCATTCTGCCGGTCTGAGCGTCTTTGGTGAAAGCCCAGTGATTCCAGCGTCCCGACCATTCACTCTCATATCGGTGAGGCCCGCTCAGGCGGCTTTCGAACGACCATCGCGAGCCGCAGTCCCAGTTATATTTGCCGGGAGACTTCCAGCAGCCGAGATTTATTGCTATCGTGGGATTATAAACACCGTAAATAAAATTAGAGCAGCAAAGTGTATCGGTATGATGCGTAGAGGCCGTACCTTTTTGCCAGAATGAAATCGTTATCGCATCCTTTACCTTCGCAAACAGACTGGCGGCATTGGTAATCCCGACAGAATTACCGTACCCGTCAAAACTAATTGCCTGACCGTACACACCCTGTGTGTAAACCGGATTACCGATAAACTGGCCGTGCGCATTACCTATGCTGTCATTCAAATTGTTGTCGAATTTATACCAGGCGACAGGTTCGTTCGGGGCCTTAACAGAATACACATGATACCCTCTTTCAAGCCAGTTGGATGTCATCTCATCAAGGTCTTCGATGTCAACGGCACAGTCTTTATTGAAATCTGCATTCGGTATATTCTCTTCCAGGCACCTCAACGGATACAATTTGATATCATCGAAATATACGGTACCATAACCATGACCCACCGGCGGCGGTGAAATCCCGTTGCCGAAACCGATCGTGAAATGTTCAACCCTGCTCAGATCAATATCAGCAAATTCTTCCAGGTCTATTCTCCAGGTATGCCACTCTTGTTCTCCGATATCATTTGCATCACCCGGATAGGGGACAACCGAATTGACGTCACCGTCACCAAGGGTGACGTACATTTGGGTATCCGTATAATTTCCCGCCTGGCCGTAGAAGCTCATCTCCAAAGACCTGGCATCGAAAGAAATCCAGTCCTGCGGCGGATCGAAATGGCGGGTGGCCTCGGAATAAATATTGCCGCTTGCCGCGTAATAGAAATTCAAAGACCGCTGGCATTTGCTTGCAGCACTTGAACTGTCCGAAATTCCGATATAGCCGTACCCTGAATGAGTCCAGACAAGAGACATATCCGCCATTCTGTAATATTCAAAATCCTCTACAACAAAATAGTCCGCCGTTGTGAATTTCCAGATATCACCCGTACACGGATCATCGTCATTTGTACCGTCCAGCTCATCGACTCGCCAGTAGTAAGTTTTATCCAGTTTAAGAACCCCGGGATTAAAACTGTTGGCATCCTGAGGCTGCGCCGGCATACCCACCGGCGAAGCTCCTGTGTCTACATCTTCGATATCAGGGCCGAAATAAACCACATGTTTTTGTGCAGAACATCCCGGCGACCAGCTCAGAACAGCATTAACAGGTACATCATTATCCCCGTCAAATGGAATTGGGTTGCCGGCGATCCGGCCACAGCTCGAAGATACCCTGGCAGTCACACTGGACAGGTCAAAACCGGGCGAACCACCCTTGAAATCTATCCCGACAATCCGTAAAGAGCGAGGTTCAAACGGCAGTGAAATACCGGATATATCAAAACCAACTCTGGTCGGACCGTGGCCGCTGCTCGGAACCGCAGCCAAACCGAGCAGGTATTCCTGGCCTGAACCATCCGTAATAAAGACAAGAGCCTGTTCACCTACTGCGTCCAGCTCGGTAAGTATAATATCATTGCTCCAGCCATCCACAATCTCGCCGCTAAACTTCAATTCTACCCAGTGATCCATCGGGATGGTAACACCGGAAACATCGGCGGTTGGAGGTGAACCGGTAAGCCACTTCTCAGGATCCACCTTTACAGGCCACTGACCGTTGGCCGCCATACCAACCCAGCAATCGTTATCAGGATTATACGAATCTATCAGGTAATATGGATACTCGAACGCACTGCCTGCAGCTAAAAGCTTACCATTAAGGTAAAAAGTAATAGAAAAAGTGATTATGATTAAAAAAAGGGTTCTTCTCATTAAATCCTCCAGCCAGGCCAAAGAATCAGCCAGGGAGAATACCATATTATTTATAATTCCAATTCTATATAAAACTGTATCATTTCCCGTCCAATAATGCAAGATAAAACCATATAAGTTAATATGAACAAAAGCCTTACATCCGTATTTGAAACGTCTTTGGATTTACCCTCCCGATGCCTAAGCTTATATACGCCAATCCGATATGCAGGAAATTAAAATGTCATCAAATCGTACTCAATCTCAAACCGCATTCTATGTCCGGCCTCTTCCTGAGCCAATTCATGAAAAATATCTTTTATATTCCGATCCTGTGCTATTTTTTCCAGGTCGGAGTACAGCTTACAGGAAGTTTCCTCTTTTTTCATTCCAATAACAAGTAAATCGGTATATGTCATCTTTGGATTCGGTTCGATTCCTTTGACCTTTTCGGCAATTCCGAGACTGCCGACCTTCTCACCATCCAATCCGCTTTTGCCTGCCTTAATCGATTCTAATTTCGACTTATGCTCCAATTCCTCAGAAACCAGATCCAGCAGCACTTTGACCATCTCGGGCGTCTCAACAAATCCAGCCAGCTTGATGTAAAATTCCTGCGCCTCCACCTCCCGACTTATCGCAAAATCCAGAACCTCATCTATGGAACTGAACTTTCTCATATCTCGGCCCCTTCTCATCCCTCCGGAGCCAGTTACCGCTTTATCTAAACCCCCTTCCAGTTTGTTATTCTACCAATTCTCGATTCAGAAAGCAACACATATCCATTTTTTTCCCTGCCCCGCAGATAAAAACAATTGGTAATCATACAAGATCAGGCGATTCTGGCGACAACCTCCGCTTGTGAGATATAATCCGGGTCAAATTGAACACCAAATCCCGTTCCGTTCGGCACGGGAAGTCTGCCATTTTTTATAATAAAGTTCGGTGTAAACCAATCCTGAGGTTGTTGAGGCTGCCTCCAGGGATATTCCATAAATGAACCGATGTTCGGAGTACACGAAGCGAACTGCAGGATATTGACCGACGCCGCACCAGTCTGTGTGTTATGCGGCACAATCTTCATCCCGGCCTTTGCAGCTATTCGAGCTACACGTATTGCCCGAATCAAACCACCGTTGTAATTTATGTCCGGCTGTACAATATCCATTACTCCGTTCTCAATCATCCATTGAAATCGCCAGAGACTTGAATCCTGCTCACCACATGCAATCGGAATGGTGAGGGCTTTTGTCACTGCCTGTGTTTCTGACAGTTCCTCCCAGGGACATGGCTCTTCGAAAAAGGTGAAGTTCAGCGATTCCAGCATGCGCCCGACTTCAATACCTTTTTGCGCGCTATATGAGCCGTTGGCATCTGCATAAAGTGTAATGCTGTCACCGAGACGTTTACGAGCCAGCTTCAAGAGCGTCTCGGTGCGGCCGGGATAAGTATCGAGATTGCGGCTCATGCGACCGCCGATTTTGAACTTGGCCGCTTTGCAGTCGGTCCCCTCGATACCTCGCAGGTAAATATCAACTTCCTCTTCGGCCGTGGTGTTTCGCGCCGAGCCCGAAAGATAAACCGGGATTTCCTTCCGTACCACACCTCCGAGCAGCTCGCCGACGGATTTGCCTGAAACCTTGCCTAATAAATCGAGCACACTCTGCTCGACGTAAGCAACAGGACACCAGAATGGCAGGCCGGCCATTTTGTAGTTGGCGACATAGACCTCATCTACGAGTGCTTCAATCTGTCGAGCATCCTTGCCGATGAAATGTGGTGCAACGAGTTTTTCAAAAATGAGAACAAATTGTTCGATTTGCTTGGTCTGGATCAAACCGACGACGCCGCTTTTCGAGCGGATCCGAACAAAGTAAGTACCGCCTCTTTTTAACAACTCGATAGATTCAACAATCACCGGCTCTCTAATGCGGCCAGGTAGGTCAAACATCGGCTTTTCATAATCCGGAATCAAACGCCCTGTTTCACCGGCTCTCAGCAGGTTTCCCGACACAGCCGCACTTACAGCCCCAGCGGCAGTAATCTTCAACAGGTCTCGACGCGACAGCATCAAATCAATCCCTTATATGTTTTACTCGATAGTCCAGAGTATTACCGAGTCCTGGTCCTTGATATAAATACGGTTGCCCGCAACAACAGGACAGGCATGTATCTGGTTATCCGAAACCTTGTAGCTGGCCAGCTCCTTGTATCCACTTCCATCAGGCTCAAAAACAAGCAACAGGGACTGGGGATTCAATCCAATCAAAACCGAGCCTGTATCGATAACGGAGCCGAACCTGTCACGTTTGTTGGCTTCATCGACCCAGGCGGTTTTTCCATCCTTCGCGTTAATGCAGAACATTACGTTCTTGTCTGAAAAACCAAACAACAGGCCGTTCTTTAACATCGGGGTGTTGAAGGTCGTCCCAACTTCATTGTTATTCCAAAGTTCCTCGATTTTATAACCGTCACCATCTTTGGAGACTTTTATGGCTTTTGTACCGGTACCCTGACCCGTGGAATAAATCGTCTGACCGTCGACAACCGGTGTCGGACAACTGTAATACCTCTGTTGGTTCGGTGTTTCAAACTGCCATAAGAGAGTTCCGTCAGCCAAATTAAGGCCAATGAGTTTTTTCTCAGTCTGCACTACGAGCTGCTGCGCACCGTCAACTGTCATTAAAACCGGCGAAGAGTATGTCGGACCGTCACCGGACCACTTCCATTTTTCGGTGCCGTCGGCAAGGTTATAAGCAATAACCGCCCCTTCGTCCTTTTTGCCGAGGTGGGCAACGCACATACCATCTACGACGATCGGAGACATCGCCGCATAAAACTGGGGCCATGCGCCGGGGAATTCATCCTTTCGCCAGAGGACTTTACCAGTAGCGGCGTCAAAACAGGAAAGTATACTACCCACACCGAGCGTTATTACCTTTCCGTCAACAACTGTCGGTGTGCTTCTGGGACCGGTAAAACCACGCGAGGGTCCTCCTTCGACAACCACTGCATCGTACTTGTCCTTCCACAATTCGTCTCCGGTGTTCGCATTCAGGCACATGGTGACTTCTTTGCCGCCCTGGCGTACAAAGACATAGAGCTTGTCACCAACAAGGGCCGGTGTTGAACAACCTTCGCCCACGGTGACTTTCCACTTCTGAGTAAGCTCCTTTGGCCAGGTCTGAGGTGCCTTGAATCCGGTTACTTTTGCATCACGGCTTTCCCCCATCCACTGGGGCCAGTCCTGTCCAAAAGCACTAACTGCAACCACAAAAGCCGCAAGGACAATTAATTTTACACTTACCTTCTTCATAGTACATATCTCCCGTTAAATTAAAAAATGATGATATATCTTCCTCACTAACATACGTAAGAAAGTATATGTCAGACATTCTCTTGTCAAATAAAAATCGACGACAAATATACCTATTTAAATCAGGTGTATAAAGGACATGAATCCGGGTAAATTACAGCTTCCATAGCGGCAGGCCGGTCTGCGTGTCGTAGTCACGAATATAATCAGGACCTTCATAAGAATTTATAATAAATTCACATGAAAATATAATCGTACCGGGGGCCAGGTGACCGCCAAAAGCATTCCCCTGCGAATCCGATAGTGTTATATGGGCATGAACCATCGGCTTGTCGTCACGAATTGAGATATTGCCGATAAGTTTCGTAATCTCCAGATGTTTATCTATCTCGAAAAAGTCATATTCGCGGGCATCCTGGTAATAATACCCGATTCGTGCCTTGCTGACCGCCCCAAACGCCTCGATGCGTCCGAGGCAAATACCGCACTCACGACATACAGTAGTTAGCTCGTCGAGCAGGTCGGCACCGAATTTTAATTTGCCCATGAAAATTCGATTCAATTTGATTTCATTATAAACCGCCATTGAACAACATCCTTAAAATTCAGTATTATAAAAAACAATAAGTTATTTCTGTATTTTGTAAATGAACCTGTTACTAAACATTATTGTATATTCTATTTCAGATCTTTCGACTGGAATTTAATTTTGAAATATAACAGATATAGGTGTAAGTAGAAGCAAAATATTAACCAGTTTATTGCCCGCAAATGATATCGTGGGGAAATAAGCCCGGAAGGGATCAAATGAAAAAGCTGATATGCTTGAAATGCAAACAAGTCCATCCTCAGATAACAGATAATAAATGCCCTGTATGCGGCGGAACAAATCTTCACGATTTCAGAAACAGTGACAATTTCCTGCGGGAAGAAATTGCAGCGGTTCTTGAGCAAAGGAAAAATTTCGGTCTGCAGGGCCTTGTCGGTGGGCTAAGCTGCATCATCATAAATACCGAGCAGCAAAATCAGATTGCTACAGTCAACGAATTTTTAAGATTCACCGGCCTGAAAGTTGCGGAATCGTTCGAGGACTCCAATTTTAGTACGGTGGTTCTTAAAACAGATGGCTCTGCAGATTTTCTCATAAGGTCGAGAAAGGCTGAAAATCCATTCTTGCATTTGAACAAGGCTCCGAAATCCGGGCATCTTCCAAATACGCGGCTGGAAACACTTGTATTTAAAACAACCGATTTAGAGAAATATATTTCAATCCAGAAAGACAAAGGTATAGAATTTCTAACCGATGATATTATAAAATACGACAACTTCTCCTTTATACAAACCGTCCCATCCAAATACACCGGCAATTCCATCGGCCTTATTCAATGGCATCGTAACGAAGGTAAATATTCCACCTCGCAATCCAAGTTTCTGAACCTGAGTTTCAATAAACCGGATAATTCTATGTTGAAAAATATAAAACATCTGGACCATGCGGCCACGAGGGTCCGGGCCGAGGACAGGGACGCCGCAATAATTGAGTTTATGAATCTCACAAATTACAATTTCGATTTCGCAATCTACGTTAAAGTTTTCAATTCGATAACAAATGTCGCCCGGTTGTCAGCAAAGGATTTCGCAATGGTTTTTACTTCCGGCATATCAGGATACATCGATGATGAACAGTCCGGCCCAACCGAAAAATTCGTACACAATTACGGGCCAAGAGTGCATCATCTTGCCTTCCGGACAGAAGCGATTGATAAAACTGTAGCTGCATTGAAGAACGACGGAATGGATTTTTTAATCGACCTGGTCGGCTCGCCGGAAGAAGGGCTCAAACAGATTTTCTCGTGTCCTTCCGAAAATACCATGCTGGTTAACGAATACATACACCGTTACGGAGATTTCGACGGCTTCTTCACTAAAAGTAATGTCACGTTACTGACCGGGGCAACATCAAAGCAATAAAAAGAGCTCATCTTTTGCACCGCAAACGAATTTAATCAACTCTCGCTTTATACTTTTTTACGAAACCAACCGGGCGATAACTCTCCTTCGCCTGCCGGAGGCCGGAATCGCCGAGGTCCTGCTCGCGATTAATCGTTTCGTATTTTTCCGGCAGCACCGAGGCAAAAGCCTGGTTGATAAACTGATAGATGCCCTTGAATTCATCTTCGAGCACTGCTTTCTCGAATTGTATCAAAAAGCTGCTGCCAAGGGCCAGTTCCTCTCCGAGACAATATGCCGTCGGGCGACGGTCGATATAAAAAATCCCGCCGCAAAGCTGTAATTCCCACATCTTCTCCAGTGCCTCTTTAGCCGCAAGACAATCGCTCGGTTCCTGACCGATCCTGTCATTCCATCGTTCCAGAATATCCAGGGCGTCGTCCCGATATTCTTCGAGCAGAGGTTTGGCCTGGCACTCGTTGTTTTTTATGAAAATATTCAATAAGTTCTTCTTTTTATGAAACTTCCGGCCGGTCAAAGTCACCAGGTCCTCTCTCGAATACAGATAATCAAAATTGTCCCTGTCCTCACTCACAAAATAACCGATGCTTTTCAACACTTGAGCCTGTAATTCGCTTACAGCCTTCATCATCCGGTGCTTATCGAACAGATTTTTTAATACTTTCTTATCCGGCAAGCCGAAAGGCAGCATGAAGAAAGGCTGCTCGCCGTCCCTGCCGATTATTACAAAAAGGTCATTCTCCAATTGTGAAATCCTGTAATTATGGGTATCACGAAACAGGTAGATATTGGCAAAGGTAAATTCTGATATACCTTCGGCAAGGCCCTGGAACTTCGGATGCAGCAAAAGCCGCAAATCCGTTGAAATTTCCGAACATTCGGGATATTCAGCAATCGTCATTTTAATGTTCCAATCTTATCGTTACTATATTACAAAAAACCTGTTTTAAATATTTCCCAGCCTGTATTTTTTCATCTGTCTCCTGAATTCCCTCGAATCACCCACTAATTTATCCAGGGCAGTCCAGAACCTTTTACCATGATTTTTGTGTTTTGTGTGAACTAATTCATGCAGGATTACATAATCCCGCAGCTCACCTGGCAGGCTAACAAGGTTCATATTAAGGCTGATATTGTTCCTGGAGCTGCACGAGCCCCACCTTGTTCTCTGGTTTCTTATGAACAATCTTTTAAAACTAAATCCGTTTCTTTGTGCCAGATGATTAATTCGCGTAGTCAGGTCGATTTTTGCTCTAATTTTATTGACGGGTGGCAATTCGATTTTTGCGCTTTCCCGCCGCGGCCTTCGAAGCCTGTCAAGATGTTTCGTCACCCATGGAATTTTTACTTTCAGAAACTGTTCGGCCAGCTTCACGGACCGTCCCTCCGGAATAGTGACTTTGACCGTCATATCAGGCTTGATGGTTATTGACAAACGCCTGGCCCTTGCTGAAGAAGCAAATAACACAGGCCCGATCGGAGGGATGTCTTTTATTATGGAAATCAATCCGCTTGTTTTTGACAAACTACGCATAAGTTAAAATATCCCTGATTGAAGAATATAATACCACATATAACATCAATTGTCTTGATTTTACACACCTAAAAAGATAAGATTTTGATAACAAGGTCAATTTTATGCATTATACGGAAAACGATAAAAGAATTGCAAATGTCTCTTACAAAATGCAAAGAATGTAAAAAACAAATCAGCGACAAGGCCGAGAGCTGTCCTCACTGCGGGGCGCCGGGAAAAGGGTGGAAAATAGTCCGTAAGAAGTGGCACGAGAGAACATCGGTGACTTTATGCACCGCGGCCGCTACCATCATCGTCGTATTCGGATTTATCCACATAATCACAAATGTCAATTCACCTTACGGCCTGCCATACGACATCGTATTCAAAGAGTCGTTCGGATTCAGTGAGACATTCATCAATGCCAAAAAAATATTGTCCCTTCCATACCCCGAAGCAAAAGAAAAGTATCCCATAAGCTGCAAGGCGCTCCAGGACAAAGAGTACATGCATCCGGACGAATTACTCGTTAAAAGAATGAACCTGCTTGAGAAAATAATAACCGACGAGTTTCATGAGAATATGGATGCATGGCAGACGGAATTCGAAAAAACACTCAATAAACCACAGCAGCAGTGGCAGGACCGGCTGAAGCCGGCGACCGAATCGCCCGGACAAAAAATAACAGACGCAGAAATCGACAACAACCGGGCAATCGAGGCTGCCAAAAACGGCCAATACGAAACGGCCCTCTTCCAGTTCACATGGGCGATAAAGAAAGCTCCTGAATATGCAGAAGCCTGCTTTAATCGAGGCCTTGTCTATATCGCAATAGGCCAGAGTAACCAGGCGATATCAGACTTTTCACAAGCCCTCGCTATCAAGCCGGACTTCATAGAAGCGTATATCATTCGGGGAAACGTTCATATCACTCTTGGTAACTATGAACAGGCCGCATTCGATTTCACCAAAGTTATTGAGGCTGAACCGCATAACGCGGAATTCCTCTTTAGACGCAGCCTCGCATATTACGCAGGAAA
Organism: uncultured Pirellulales bacterium; assembly: GCA_964556885.1. GTDB lineage: Bacteria > Planctomycetota > Phycisphaerae > Sedimentisphaerales > Anaerobacaceae > CAZKYP01. The sequence continues at coordinate 43,362 of CAZKYP010000003.1, forward strand.
GGATTTTGACAAAGCGACCCGAGACATACATACGGTTCAGAACATGGGATTGCCCGTTCCCGAAGGTTTTCTAAAAGCCCTTCGAGATGCTTCTTCATACAGTGACATTTAATCTACCAACTTTAGTAGATGCACATTCCGAAAACCGATAGTTGTTATTTATTATTGCGGCGTATTGCCGTCGATTCTTTCCTCTGTTGTATTCGGCTCCGAGGTTGTTTGTGAAGAATTAGAAAGTCCCTGCCCGCGACGCAAACGTTCCTGCCGACCCCGGTCGCGAACCGGCTCTCCAGCTTCATTGCCACGACGCGGTCCCAACGCTTCAGTGCCGCGGCCGCGGCGAGGACCTGCCCCAAGCCCTTCCCCGCGACGACGATTACCCGGACGAAGCTGTCCCTGGAGTCTTTCAAACTCTCCCTGCCATTTGTTCTTCTGCTCTTCGGTCAGCAAAGATGAAATCTCACTATTCATTTGCTCCAGTATTCTGGTTATCTCGACACGTGCATTCTCGCGAATACCTCTAAGCTCTTCCATACGATCGCTCAATACAGGCTCGATTTCCTTCAATTGCTCGTCGGATAAACCAAGATCACGCTGCAATGAAGGAATTGTTCTCAGGGCATTAAATTCCGGACCGCGAGGTGGTCTTATTACTCTTTCCGGCACCAGTATCATCATCGATGCGGCACCGATTACAATGCCTGCAAATAAAATGATTACGCCGAAAAAGGCCATTCGCCAGCGATGCAGCTTATGCACATAACTGGTCGGTATATTGTCGGTTGTTTCTATCTTGCTCATTGTGTCACCCATGAAATCGCCTGTGAAATTTCATACAGCGGACCCGACCACTCATTGTAAACAGAAATTGCCATTATCACTACAGGGACCGCAATCGCCGAAGACAAAGCGGCCAGCCACATCAGAGGCCTGTCCGAAACCTCACCAATCCGGCCCTGCTCGGCGGTGAGAATTGCAATTACTTTATCGGCGACATCGACTGAAGGAGACGTTTCGTCGCGAGCACGCATTACAAGTGACTCGAATCGTTTCTCATTTTTCATTCCGCCATCTCCTTTCCCGCCTCAGCGAGAAGATTTTCAAGTTTCTTTTTTGCACGCCAGGTCTGTACCTTAACCATGCTCCTCGTCCAGCCGGTCCGGCGTGCGGTCTCGTTCACATCGCATCCTTCCAGATACCTCAACGTTAAAACAAGCCGGTCGCGCGGACTCAATTGTGCCAACAAACGATGTACCAATGAAGCCGCCTCCACAGGATCCATATCCTGCGGGGATTCATCCGGCAACCGGTCCCATTCTTCCAGAGTGAAACTCTCCGTTTTCCGCCGGCGCGCCGTCTGTTTCCAGTATCGATATCCGACACGTGTCGCGATTCGCGAAAGCCAATGCTCAAACGGGGCTTTTCCGCGATAGCTCCTAAGACCAAGATACGCTTCGACAAAGACGTCCTGTACCAGCTCTTCGTGAACCATACGGTCGCGGCTGAAACGCCACAATATCCTGCCGACATGCTCCTGATGCCTTTCGATCAGACGCCTGTATGCATCCGAATCGCCCCGGCGACTTTGACGAATATCGTCAAAGTCGGCGACATTTGATACGGGCTGCTTATCCCGAGACTCATTAACAAATACCGAATCTGCAAACCGGTAAACCAGCCCAGCCAGGAACCATCCGGCCCGGAGATTCACGGCTCGGCATGTCAGATTCGAAACAGTCATATCAACAGGATACGCAAACATATCAAAATCATCAACTCAATTTATATATCAAAGAAATATAGAAAACTGCCGGTCGCCGCTCCAACTCCAGCGGCGACCGACAACTCGGCTGTAAGCTCATATTGTTATTGCTGTCCTCAAAGCTGACATATCATTCTTCCCAAAAACGTCTCATCTCTCTCAACGACCGATGCGGCCTTGTTGTCTGCTCCTGGTCCGTTTTCTCACCTGTTGTTCTGAGATTTTGCCTTCCGCCTCGACGCTGACCCAATATCCTTTCCGGAGCTTTGCGCCAGTACTCGTATGTGTACCACCGCACTTTACCGCCGCGTTCTCTCATCAAACCAGGCTTGTCCGTTCCAGCATTGGAACCCCCGCGACCACGACGGCCGCCATATAGATGTTGCCCTTTATTCGGTCCCTGACGATTTTCCGCATTACGGCCCAATCCCTGCCTTCTGCCAATACGAGTTCCCTGTTCCGGGGCAAACTGCCTTAGATTCCGACCTGGCCCCTGAATATTTCTGCCTCGGCTTAATCCTTGTCCTCTGCCCGGACGAGCACTTTGTCTTGGGCCCGCCTGCTGTTCTGTAGCCCAGCCACGATTCTGCTGTTGTTCCCTATTGCGGCCTTGGTCATATCCTCTGCCTCTGTTTCCTTGAACATTGGCTTCATCAGTTGCGGCTGATTCATCAGTTCTTCCTGCACGAGGGCCACGACCGAATCCCATACCTCTATTTCGCATAGGTCTGTCAGGTACAGCTTCATTGGGTTCCTGGGCTATTCTGCGACCAAAACCCTGGCCGAATCCACCCCTGCGACCACGAGTTCCATCGGCAGCAAGCGTCAATCCGCCAAAAAATGCTATAACAGCCACAAAAACCATCGCTTTTTTCAATCCTATCCTGTTCATTTTTAGCTCCTTTCAATGTTTGTCTTGTTTTTATTGAGCTTTTTGAATCCCACATCGGGATCTTCTAACAGGATAGTGGCCGATAACGGCGGTCGGTTACATGCCTAAGGAAAGTTTTTTAAAAGAGGTATGATGCTTATTAGACATAATTTGAGAAGAAATGATTGGTAAAGTTATTTAAAAGTAATGCGCCAGGCCCTATGAACTCAGGCTGTGCTATATAAAGCACAACTCTTTCATATAACCTGGCGCGCACAATACGTATACTAACCTTTGGGTACTCTACTACCCGCGATAATCAGCACGAGCAGTCCGTATCGGAGACTTTTTAGCCGTGATGCTGCTGCTGAACATAGCTTCTTTTACGGAACAGGAAAAGAATTATGCCCAGGGCAATCAAACCGGCAAGACCGTTTTCACCCAGAGTGCTGAGCAAGGAGGTTATATTTCCGACAACCTGGCCGAAGAACGGCACCGACCTTTCCGGCCCGCCGAAAAGGATTTCAAGCGCGATCCCAAGGGCGATCAATAACAACGCAATCTCAGTAATTTCCCCCAGCCACTTTTTTGCCTCTTCGAGAAAATTCATGTTTTGCTCTCCTAAAAAAAGTTTTCAGTTATTTGAAAATTTCAGATACTCAAATTCCTGTTCGGTCTGTCCTTTTGAACTTCTTTAATTTTTATACCGGACGTTTATATTCATAATCGGGATCAAAATATCTTTAATTGGTCCTGATTCTCTCGGATTTTTCCCCAAACAAGCATTATCAGTATTGATAATGATTATTTTCCTAAAATACGATATATTCCTTACAGTCGTTATAAGCATGATTTGTATACCCGATAATTTTTTCTAAAAAATCCATTTTTTCTGAAAAACTTATAGACCTGTAAAAATCACCAATCGGATCCGAGCCATCGTTGAAACTTTCGCAGCATAATTTTGGCTACTAATTAACGGAACAAGCCGCTAAATCTTACCTAAGACGATGTTAAAATGGGCAATTTATACTTGACTTGACATACCCAAATTGGTTAAAATCTAATGTGTTTACAACTATTATAAATCACGTTTTACGACTTTGCCTTATCGTTTTAGTATGGGTTTTCATCTGGAAGTTCATAGAGCCTAAGTCCCAGACGATGCGAATATTCAGGGCCGCCCTGCTAATGCTCGGTTTGCTGATTGTTCTGGCTGTTGTCAGAATAATAGAGTCATAACGCAGCCCACCCTTAAAACCCCTTAACGGTCTTATACACAACAATTCGAAAAAATAACTGAACCAAACCAACTCTCAATATGTACAATTGTTGTGATGACAGGCTCGAAAATAGCATCTGAAGTACGTAAATCAAATTCAACACTTTCCTTTCTCTTTCCTATAAATGAAAAAGCGGGCTAAGGAGCATATAAATGAAAACTTCCAGATACATAATACCAATCATTGTTTTGGTCCTAATCTCAGCAGTGCCGGGCATGGCCATCGATTGGCCGCAGTGGCGGGGACCATTTTTCAATGGCTCGACGAATGAAGTGAATCTGCCTTCCGTCTGGAGCCAGACTGAAAACATCGCATGGGTATTCCCATTACCCGGACCAAGCTCGGCTACACCAATCATATCCAACGGCAGGGTTTTCATAAGCTCAATGGTCGGACAGTCAAACGACTTCGTTGCGATGTGCTTCGACGCCCAAACCGGCAGGCTAATATGGCAAAACCATGCAGGAACCAGCATACGTAACTTTCGGAATAACAATCCGGCGACCCCTTCTCCGGTCACGGATGGTAAAAATGTATTCTTTCTATACGGTAACGGCGAATTGATTGGATTCGACTTCGAAGGTAACAAGCTATGGTCGCGGAATATCGAAACTGATTACGGAACTTTATCCGTCAATTTCGGCTACAGCAGCAGCCCATTACTTTATAACGACAAACTTTTCATTCCCGTAATCAGGCGTTCCAGACCCGAGGAGGAAAATCCCCTGGAATCATTTGTAATGGCCGTCGATCCGAAAAACGGAAATACACTCTGGCAACAACCGCGAAAAACCAATGCGAGTAACGAGAGCATGGAGGCATATACTACACCGATCCCAATGCTCCACAACGGAAAGCCCGAAGTGCTCACAATAGGCGCCGATTTTGTAACCTCATACGACCCGACAACAGGAACAGAACTGTGGCGATACGAATACTGGAGAGAAAAGGTTCGGGATGCCCGCATCGTTCCATCACTGATCACAAATAACAGCATTATCATCGGCACCCGCTACAAGCATCGGGGCGTATTCGCCCTTCAACCACCGGACAGCACCAGCGCCGAAGGCAAAATTCTATGGGAATTTGACGAGGCCGCACCAGATGTCAGCACACCGTGCCTGTATCAGGACAGATTGTACGTGCTTGACGGAATAAGGGGAGGCAAAAAATTAACGTGCCTCGATCCGCAGACCGGCAGTAAATTTTGGCAGGGTGAAATCGGGGGTGGCGGACCCTGGCGGGCTTCATTAACGGCGGGAGACGGCAAGCTCTATTGCGTCAATGAAGCCGGTGATATGGTCGTACTCAAAGCAGGAGGCGATGAATTTGAAATCATCCACAAAACTAAATTCGATGAATCCCCTATCCACGCATCGATTGCCATCGCCGATGGACACCTGTATATCCGCACGGCAAAGAATCTCTACTGCATCGGCAAATAATCCAGACAGGTTACTTGTTAATAAGTGTTCGAATGTGCTTTCAATTGACCAGACGTTTTCTGAGTCGGTGGATGGCAAAGTAGCCGACCAGGAAAATAAACGCCGCAATATAGAGCAAATCCAAAAAAAGAATAGGATTGTAACTATTCGTACAGATAGCTCTGACAAGTCTGACCGAATGAGTAAGAGGGACAAGCTCAACTACTGGTCTTAGAAACGACGGTAAATTTTCGACCGGAAAAACAACGCCGGAAAAGAAAAACATCGGTGATATGAAACCGGTGAAATAGAAATTAAAGTGATTAATTGTTTTTACAAAAGATGTAACAAGCAGCGACAGGGACGCAAACATCAGCCCGGTCAGGAAGCCTACGAACGGTGCAAGCAGACCGTACGGCAGAAAAATAATCCTGAATACCGTCAAAATACACAAAACGGCAAATGAAAAGAAAAATCCCTTCGTACCGGCCCAGATAATTTCACCGACAATCAGGTTGTTGACAGTCATAGGCGCTGCGAGCATGCCATCGTAAACCTTATCGAATTCCAGGCGAATAAATGTTCCGAAACTGCATTCGAATGCGGAGGTGAACATCGCGGTTGTAACCAACAGGCCGGTCCCGAGAAATTCGATATATTTAATCCCGCCCATCGGTTCGGTTATATATTTTCCCAAACCCAGCCCGACGCCGGCCAGAAAAATCAACGGCTCTACAAACGGAGGAAAACCATTGCTGAAAATATTCTTCGTATACACGCGCATGTGCCGATACCAGACGCTGTAAAGCCTCATGTATAGCGGCGGATATTTAAGAGTACTACTGTTTGTCATCAAGCTGCCTTCCTGTAGCGTTCAAAAAAACATCCTCGAGATTCGTTCGCCTTATCAGATAATTGCCGGACTCCAAAGAGGCTGTAGCGAAATTCTTCAAAGCATTTACATCGTTCGAATAAAAACGCATGGTTCCGGGAGACTGTTCCGCCCTGATGGCTGTCTCAGAGGTTACAGGCTTATCGTCGAGCAAATCCGCATCAGGAACCTCAAGGATATATTTTTCAATATTTTCTCTTATTAATATATTGGGACGGCCTTCCATAATCTTGCGGCCTTTATGCATAATCAGCAGGCAGTCACAAAGCTGGTATGCCTCTTCCATATAATGGGTTGTCAGCAATACGGTTGTGTCCTGCTTTTTTAATTGCCGGATTTTGTCCCAAATCAGGTGGCGCACCTGCGGGTCCAGGCCGGTGGTCGGTTCGTCCAGAATGAGCAATCGCGGAGAATTCAGAAGCGCTCTTGCAATCACGAGTCTTCTTTTCATTCCGCCGGAAAGCTCCCTGATTTTTGCCCTGGATTTTTCGGAAAGCTCGAAAAAATCAAGCAGATATGCAATGCGTTCCCTTGCGGCCACTGTCGGCATATTATAAAACTTCGAATAAATCATCAGGTTCTGGATGACGTTTAGCTCCTCATCCAGATTATCTTCCTGCTGCACAACACCGGAGAGGTATTTTATCTCCAGCTCGTTCCGAGCCGGGTCGTATCCGAAAATATCCACCCGGTCGTCAGGTTTTTTGTCTCTGGTACACTTGCCGTAGATTATCTTCATCACGGTGGTTTTGCCTGCACCGTTCGGACCCAAAAAGCCGTAACAGCTCCCTGCCTCAACAGAAAAACTAAGATTCTGCACGGCCCGGAGCTTGCCGAAGCACTTACTGATATTCTCTACGTTAATCACTGTCGTTTTCATCGCGGATACAATACCATATCCAGCCGAAAATTCCACCTTTTCAGAATTACTTCTCGCAGATTGTGCATTGTAACATTTCGCGGGGACAAGCAGCGATTTAAATGCCAAGGACATTAATATGAAATAAAGCGTCCAATTTGAACCGATCAAGCAGTTAAAATTTTCTGACCAAACCTAAGACAACGGCCTCTATTCGGCAGTTTTCCGAATAAATCGGCTGAAAGTTATCGTTGGCAGGTTGCAAACGGGCACGGCTCTTTTCCCTGTAGAATCTCTTGAGTGTTGCGTTTTCATTATCCACAACAGCTATGACCAACTGTCCGTCATCGGCGATGTTTTTGCGGCGACAAATTACATAATCGCCCTCATGAATATCCTCGCCTGTCATGCTGTCACCCTGGACCTCAAGCGCAAATATATCGTCACTGTTTCCAAAACAGGAATTCAATGATAAAGACTCAGTATTCTCCACCGCCTCCAAAGGTAGCCCCGCAGCCACCCTGCCCGCTAAAGGGATTCCTGGTGTGGCAGCCTCAATCGCAGCTTGGGGATGGTTTGTAATACAATCAGGACTATCATCTGCAAGGCCGCTAAGCAGTCTTTGCGCTCGCAAACTGACCTTCAAAGAGCGAGCCTTGTTCGCAGAACCCGAAAGCAGGCCTTTTTTTCGCAGCTCGTCGATATGTTCGTATACGGTGCTTCGGCTGATGTTCAATTCCGACGCCATCTCCGCCAATGTCGGGGAATAGCATCGGCTCTGCTGATAACCGGCCACCATCTTCAGCAACTGCAACTGCCGCGGAGTAAGCTTCACCGCCGGTCCTGCCGTTTTGTATCGCATTTGGCATTTCCTCCATGTGGTGCATTTTTAATTCGCTGGAAAAACAGATCTTCCTTAATCTAATGCCGGCATCAACACGCCTTAGACCAACAATAATAACCACAGCCTCAATCACTATGGCCAGGATTTTTACAATAACATTCGCTGATTCTGATAAAACCGACGGTTCCGGCTGCCAGGAGGCAACAAAATCACCTCCGGGCCCGAACCTGCATAGCGGCTCAATTTGTCTATTTCTAATATCACTCATTTTCTGCTTCCCAATATTTCAATTTCTGCTACTGGTCCTATCGACAAAGCAGGCAAATTTACCCAAACAAAAACCGAACAAATTCCCACTGAATACAAAATATTTTTGGCCGCTGTTTTTTCGGCTTTGAGAGTTCCGATTATATAGGACCGGCTCAATTCCAACATCTGTGGATAACCATGAAAATTTTAATTGTCCACCCCGATCTCAATAAACCGAACACAAAAAGCTGATTTTGAATAGTAAATATAATAAGGATAGAGATTGCCGGTTCTTTTGGTTATTATTATCCTTTGAAAGGCATCGAGGTAACAGACTGTATCGATGGAGATCAGGCTTATGAATGACAAACAACTGCTATACGACATAACAGACCTTAACAAGCTCTTCAGAGACAGTCCGAGCATTGAGAGCCTCCTTAATAAAACGGTCGAAATGGTCGCTTCTCATACCCAATCGGACGTCTGCTCGGTCTATTTGTACAATAACGAGAGCCGCGAGCTTGTTCTGAGCGCGACAAGAGGCCTTAATCCTGAATCCGTCGGAAAAGTAAGGCTGAGGTTCGGGCAGGGTCTGACCGGCCTGGCACTAAAAGAACTCAGGCCGATATGCGAAAAGGACGCCAGCCAGAATTCGAATTATAAATTCTTTCCCGGCATATTCGAGGAAAAATACGACTGCTTCCTCGCCGTTCCTATTGCACGAGGCATCTCGAAAATCGGCGTATTAGTGGTACAGCGCCAAAAGGGACAATCTTTCAATCAATCCGATATTACCGCTCTGGAAGCTGCTGCATCGCAGCTCGCCAACATCATCGAAAACGCCCGTTTCCTCATGGCGATGCACCAGCCGCACGAGCAAATCACCAAGACCGCCCTGCCGGAAAAAGTTCCGTTCGTAAAAGCAAAAGTAGCCTCCGAAGGATTTGCGTTCGGTCCGGCAAAGGTCACCGACAAAAAGAAAAACCTGACCACATTGATAAACAGGCAGTTCGACGACAAATATACCATCGATGATTTCCATCGGGCGATGGAAAAGACCGCCGACCAGCTCGAACAGTTGCAGGAGCGGGTCGGCGAGAAACTCTCGGACGCCGCATCGCTTATCTTTACAGCTCACCTTGTCATATTGAAGGACAAGCACTTTGTCGGAGATATGACGCGGCTGATAGAAAGCGGCGCAAATCCGCCTCTCGCAATTATTCAGGTGGCCAAAGAATACATCGAGAACTTCGCCACCAGCGACAATGCGTACATGCAGGAAAAAACGCAGGATATCGAAGACCTCGTCGTGCGGCTGATGAACAACCTGCTCAGCGAGACCGAGGAAATCGAAAAATACAAAGGCAAGGTCATAATAACCAGGGAGCTGTTCCCGTCCGATCTGCTGATACTCACCTCAGAGCAGGTCGGCGGCATCGTCCTCGTCGGCGGTACTGTGACATCACACCTGTCCATCCTGGCCAGGTCGCTCGGTATACCTATGGTCGTCAGCGACGATTACGAGCTTCTCAATATTCCCGACAATACGCCCATTCTTATCGATGCCGAAATCGGTAATGTTTTCATAGATCCCTCAGATGAGGTATTTGAACAGTATGAAACACAGCAAAAGGCCCGGCTCACGCTTGCCGAACAAGGCCGATCGATAAAACCGGTCACAACAACACGGGACGGCACGCAGATCCATCTCTTCGCCAATATAAACCTGCTGGCCGATTTGAAGGTCGCCTGCGAGATGCAGTGCGAAGGGGTGGGACTGTATCGAACTGAATTTCCGTTTATGATTCGGCGGAATTTCCCGACAGAGACCGAGCAATATCTGATTTATCGCAAGCTCGTCCAGATGATGTCCTTCGACCCGGCTCAGGACGGGCCGGGCAAACCCGTGACGTTTCGAACGCTCGATATGGGCGGCGATAAAATCCTGTCCTACTATCACGATGCAAGGGAGCAGAATCCGGCCCTCGGCCTGCGCTCGATTCGCTTTTC
>CAZKYP010000004.1:0-37338 GCA_964556885.1 uncultured Pirellulales bacterium
AAATAATCCGATTATTATCACGCATTTGGGAATTAAGACGCTTATTTATAAACTTTATCTCCAACTTTGGCAACAAAATTAAAGTTTTTAAGCCGGGCTTGGAACAAGCTGTGCCTTTTTCTGGTACCTGCGGTATGATTTGAATTGTTCCTGGAAATAGCCGCCTTTAATGGCCCTTGCGGAAAACAGCACACAGCCAATGATTCTGGCATTCACATTTCGTAATTCCCGGATCGTTCTTTGAGCGGCACCTTTACTTGTAGTGCCCGCATTGAATACTAAAATCGTTGCACTGACAACACCGGCAAGCACCCTTGCATCGCTGACCAGCAATACCGGCGGACCGTCGATTAAGATATGGTCGTAATGCTTTCGCAGCTCGTGAAGCAGCTCAACCATCAGTGCGCTGCCGAGCAGTTCGGCAGGATTGGCCGGCGTGGGCCCGCAGTCAATAATATCAAGGCCGTCTATACCACTGGATCGGATGGCTTTCTGAAGAGGACACTGCCGCATCAGAATACTGCTCAATCCGAAATCAAAATGATTGGCTTTCGGCGTATCGGTATTAACCTTCGGGAACACCGATTTGATATCCGGCTGCCTGAAATTGGCGTCAATTAGCAGGACTTTTTTATTCGCCGCGACAAAAGCCGCTGCAAGATTAACTACTACAGAGGTCTTACCGTCACCGGTCATACCGCTGGTAACAAGCATAACTTTCATAGACTCCGCAGGGCCGGAGAGCTTGAGATTTGTTCGACACAGTCGATAAGATTCGCTGGTAACTGAATAAGGCGCCTTTCGAACGACATGACATGGCTCAACACCACGCACCTGCCTGTCCTCGGAAGCGTCTGGTATTATTCCTAAAAGCGGGATTCGCAGATACCTGGCAACATCGCTCGGCGTGCGAACCAAATCGTTTGCAAGCTCAACGAGGAAAGCAAGCCCGACACTGAACAAAAATCCAAGTATCATCCCGGTGGGGAACCAGAGCCACCATTGCCTGGAAAAAACCATTTCCAGCGGCACCGGAGCCAGTCCGACCGCCAGCACTTTGGGCGTCTCAGGGTCTTCGTACATTATGTTTAATTTCTCAATCTGCTCCCTGACAGAGTCAAGCATAGTAACTCTCTCATCCCTGATTTTAAGCCTCTTGTCATACTGAATCTGGGCCAGGTCAAGCTCTTTCTTTTTCGCCTCCGCCTCTTGCCTGAGCTCTTCAAGCTGCTTGTACCTCTCCTGCAGAACAATCAGACTGTCGCGGGCGTTTTCGAGGTTTGCCATCCTGGTTTGATTGGCAATCTCTGTTTTCCTCTGCTGCCTTCTTTGTTTGATCCCATCTATCAGCTCTCGTGCCTGGGATACGTCTCTATGGTTTTCTCCGAGCTTGGAAAGCTTTGCTGAAAGATGTGCTTCCTGAAATACAAGCTGTTGGGTAAGAGTAATAATAACAGGGTCTTTTTCGACTGAAATTTCAATCTGCTCGGTGACAGGACCGGCCGCCAGTTCAGTAAGATTTTTTATGTCCGCCTGCAGCTGTTTTATTGCAAGATCGAGGTTATTTTTCTGAAGCTCCAGATCATTCAATTTGAGTGTTATTGTGTGCTGGAAATAACGACCGGCAGGCATCTCAAGATCATTTATCCCATACGCCTCACGAACCTCATCCAATCCCCTGTTGGCCGAATCCAGTTCCCTTTGAATCCTTGCACGCTGGGTTTCAAGTCCCTGAAGTTTCCCGGATATCTCCCTCTTCTCTGTCGTTGCACGAGTTGAAAGAAATAATTCCAGCATTTCATTAACTATGTCAGCGGCCTCCCTGGCCTGGCCGCAGGTCATCGATATCTCTACGAATTCACTGTCTCTGTGAGCATAAGCACCAAAATATTTATTCAGATATTTAACGGCTTTTCTCCTGTTCTCGCCAAGGCTCCTGAACCAGTCGGTTTCCTTGATTTTATCCTTGTCAATCAGGGCTTCCAGAGTGCTTTGCTGCTTTATGAGATTGGCTATCGATTGTCGATAACCATACAAAATATCCTTCTGCAACTGAACAGTGCCAATGGTCATAGGGTCTTTTTCCATCGGTGAGAGAACCTGAATGAAGGTCTTGGCGGAATATCTCGGATGATATTTGTACAGGAAATACCACGTCCCGCCTCCGGCGCCCAGGCCCAGAATGGTCAGGAAAAAAATCAAAAATATATGGCGGCGTAATATCCCGAAAACCTCTTTCGGCGTAAGGGAAGCCGACGAATAGTTTCCTGCTCCAGCCGGCCTCGCCATTCTTCTCGAGGTTGTAGGTATTTGTCCCACCATTTCAATCTCCGTTCAGCATTAACCAAACATCACTGCAAAATATGCTCAATCGCCTTGTTTATCCGTTCCTTGGTATCTTGTGACAATCTTTCGTCTTTCAGGGCCTGCCTGTAGGCGGCAACCGCCTCGGTTTTCGCCCCGAGTTTTTCCTTTATCATACCTTTATGCTCATAAACCTCGGCCGGAACAACGATGCTGTTCTGCTCATATTGCTGCAAAGCGGCTTCCAAAAACTCAACTGCCTGTTCATCTTTACCATTCTTATGCAATACATAAGCATACGTATCCATCAGGCCCGGACTATTAGGCATTGCATCCAGCGCCCGTTTGGCATATATGAGGGCGTCAGAAAGTCTCTCATTGCTTTCAGCAAGTAAATATGCCAGATTATTTAGAACACCGGTATTATTCGGCATTTTAGACAGGAGACTTTCGTAATCTGTAATTGCGGTTCTGAGATAGTTCTTATCGGAACTTTTTTCATATGCAAGTATCAAAATATCGGCTTTTTTCATCGTATAATCAACAATCTTCGGATTATCCGGTTCGGTCTGTTCGATACATTTGCTGATATAATTTATCGCCTGGTCATATTCACCGTTAATTGCGGCCATATTGAACATGGCATAATTAGCTACGAGCGAATCAGGATTTGTCTGTAATTTCTGACTGCAGAACCTCGAAACCTCATCTGCCCCGAGTATCAAAAACATCCTTTGCAGGGCCTCAGAGGCAAGATTCTGGTTCGTACCGGCCATCTCAACCGATCTGCGACAATATTCAACGGCCTTTTCCCGCTCGCCAACTATCGATTTAACCTGGGCCATTCGCAGGTATGCTATCGGCGCTAAAGAACCAGTCAGATATTTGCCGCACTCATCGATAACCTTGTTCAGTTTTTCGGGTCGCCACTGGCTCGTATTAGGTCTGCCGGCAGCCATAATCAATGCATTCATATACCCGTCAAACGCGGTCAAATACAACGAGTCGTTTACCTGCTGTCCGCTGTCCCGGCTGATATATGATTGGCCTATTAAAAGAAAGGCTTTTTCATATAATTGCTCCGCCCTGTCGAACTCGCCTGTTTTAATTGCATACTCTCCAGCCCTCGTAAGCCACTCTACACTGTCCGGAAATTTCTCAAGCGTTTCATCATACAATCTTTTTAACGCATGCTTCCTGTCAAGCCGGCTATATATATGTTCAAGCAGCAGCCTTGCCTCCGGGGAAGCATCGGATACATTGACTGTATTTCGCAGTTCGGTTATCGCATCTTCATATTGTTCGGCCTGCATATATGCCTTGGCAAGAGAAATTCGCGTGGCGGGCTCATCCGACAATTGTATGCTTTTTTTAAGGTCACTGATCGCATTTTCAAAATCAGACCTGAATAAATTTATCTCTCCTCTCAGCCGCAGTGCCGCCGGATTCTCAGGATTGTTCTGTAGATTTTTATTTATCAACGCAAGCGCTTTATCCAGTTGGCCCTGTCTCATCACAAGCCAGGCTTCGAGCAATAATATTCTCGAATCGTCAGGGTATTTTTCCTTAAACCTCTGGAATTTATTCTGCGCTTCGTTAATAAGACCGACTCTAAGAAAAGCCTGAACCTGAACAAGCATGTTCTCCGCGCTATTATCAATTGCAAGCAGTTCCTCGGAGTATTTTTTCACATTATCTTTATCACCGGTTTTTTCGGCAATCATCAACAGGCCTCCGACCACCTCGCTGTTTTTGTTGCCGCTGTTATATTGCTGCTCAAGCTCTGTTTTCGCGCTCTCATATTGGCCGCTTTGAAAATAATGGTCCCAGAGCAGTTGCTCGTCCTGTGACTCCTGCAACAGGCTTTTCGCTTTATCGTCCTGTCCCACGGCCCGGAAATAATTTGCATAATAATAAAGCATTCGCTGGTCGGACGGACTAATTTTTCTCGCCTGCTCGAACGCGGAACCGGCGATAGAAAACAAGGTATCTCTGTTGGCCGAATCGTTCTCTTTCAAAGCAACTTCCGTCGCCAGCTTACCGAGCATAATATAATTATCCAGGCTGGGAACTGCTTTCAATAAATCCTGCCTGATAGCTACCGCCTTCATCGGCTCCGTCGCTGCTATATAGTCGGCATATAATCCGAGCAATCCAATGTCACCGGGATTAATCGCAATCGCCCTCTCCAGGGCGTCTCTTACCTCGCTTACCTGGGTGGAGGTGACATTATCTCCGAGTTTTTGATTACGCTGGTAGTAAATTATCGCCAGCCCTTTGGCAATATTGCCGTCCAGAGGACTTATAGATGCCGCTTTACGAATATCTGCTATGGACGCATGCTCATCCTCGAGAGCAGCATTGATATTGCTTCTGAGCAAATAGGCGTATGAAAACAAAGGTCTTATTTTAATACACTCGTCGATCATAGCCAGCGCATCCTTGAAACGGCCCCTGACAAAAGCCAGACGTGCCGCGAAAATCTTTCCTTCGCAATAGTCGATGTTTTGACTCTTTACGAATTTAATGACATCGTCAGCCAGTCCCCAATCCTTTTTTTCCAGGGCTATTTCAAAAAGATGATCTGCGGCGGTTTCCATCTGCTCAAACTCCGGGCTATCAGGAGCATATTTTTGCCCGGAAGCCGTTTTAAGAGCCTGTTGAAAATAATCAGACGCTTTATCGAGATTGTCGTTTCTGTAATAAAACATCCCAAGCTGCACCGCCCTGTCGAGCGAATCGACTATACCGGCCAGAACCTGCTCTTCGATTTCCCTAAATCTTTCCTGTGGGACTTCAGCCGGTTTAGGTTCTGATAGTATCTGTCTGTAAACCATAGCCGCCCTGCTGTCGGGAAATTTTTGCAGATATTGCCCGACCAAACTTGAGGCTCGTAACATGTCACCCTGTGTTATAGAATTTCTGCAAGCATTAATGATAGAAACTTCATCCACATAATCAGGCTTCACAGAAAGAAGTCTCTCGACAAGTTCCGCTTCCAGCCGCCAGTATCCTTCCAATTCCTTCGTCATAAACTGCTGAACATCGGCCTGAGAATTTACAGATTCATTTAATCCTGAATTCTGTTCCCGTGAAATTAAACTCCGGCTGTCCTGATTGATCTTTTGTGCTATAGCAAGTCGAGTCTGCCTAATCTTGGCCTGTACAAGGGCCAGACGACATTTGATTGTGTTCGGATCGTTCTGCGTCCAGCCCGCCAGTTCCTTGTCGGCCTCGTCAAACTGCCTGGCGTTAATATGAACCATAACACGCAGTTCACGGCTTCTGGGGTTGGAACCGTAATATTCTTCATAAGCATTTATATTCTGGATGGCATCCGGCCATCGGCCAAACTTCGAAATAACATCGACATAATCCAATCTCGCTTCCGGTTTAATCTCATCAATTCCCGAATAAAGTGCGCTCAAAAGGAAATCGTTGACCACGCCGATTTCCGAGGTATCCATAAAAATTTCGGCAAGCGTATATGAAAGATGCGCAAACTCAGGATCTTTCGGCCAGGGCGGCTTCACCGCCTTGAGCTGTTCGTAAGCCGTGTATAATTTTCCAATAGCGGATTGTTTGTTACCTTTTGCAAGTTCAAGCATCCCCTGCCACTTGATAACGAGCGGCTCATTACTGCTTCCAAAAAGCTGCTCGATTTCATGCACGGCCTGCTCGGCATTTGCCAACAAACTACCGGTTTGCTGCGGGATTTGTGTTTTGTCGGAATCGAGAATCTGCTCTATATAACAATTTGCAAGAAAGGAATAAAGCAGGAATCGATTATTAATATTCGCATTATGTCGCGGACCGATCGTCTCCTGAGCACCCGGCAGATTCAGAGCATTTTTGGCAATCTCTATTGCCTTAAAAATTGCGGCATTCTGCCCATAAGCCGAGAACCTGCGATAATACAAATTTGCCGCATTAATCGCATAAGCCATGTTGTCCTTGTCCAGCTTCATACTTTCTTCGGACGCTTCAATCGCTTTATCAAGATTGTGCGAACTTTTCTGAGAACCAGCGTAAATAGAACAAATCGAATAGTATTGTGAAGCTGCCGCATAAGCCTCTGCCCGGGACCCAAACCTGCTCAAAAGGGCCTGGTATTCCGGTTCGAGTGATTTAATGCGATCTCGAAGCGCCGCAGCACTGTTACCTTTGGCAAGCATTAA
Source organism: uncultured Pirellulales bacterium (assembly GCA_964556885.1). Taxonomy (GTDB): domain Bacteria; phylum Planctomycetota; class Phycisphaerae; order Sedimentisphaerales; family Anaerobacaceae; genus CAZKYP01. Next base: position 6,483 of record CAZKYP010000004.1, read on the forward strand.
CTTCAAAGTTAAAAGATTGATATGGGCCTTAGGCTCGTTACCGGCAATTTCAATCGCCTTTTCCAAAATCGATTTTGCCTGCTCGGTCGAGCTGTTGCTCTGTTCGAAGTTACCCATCGAAGCATATAATTGGCCCCCGGCGACGGCCGCCCTTGCCTGATACCAATAGGCATCTATATTGTCCGGCTCGTACTCCTGAACTTTTTTCAGGTCATCTACTGCACGCTCAAGGTATTCGTCTTTATTTATCACCGCTCCAAGAGATGCCATTTCAAGAGCGGCCCTTCCTCTAAGTAAGTATATATACGAACCCAGTTTCCGCCGACCTGTAAAGTTATCCTCCATCCCGGCAACTTCCAAATCGGCGGTGCTTTCGGCCAACAAATCTGCATCCCGGACAACATTCAGGAGTTCATCAGCCTGATTATATACATCCTGCCACACCTGATTCGAACCGCTATCGGCCAGTATGTAGAAATACTTCAACCGGCCGTATCGAGCTTTAATATTCCCGGGTTCGATTTTGATAATCTCGTCCCAGCATTTCAGTATCAGAGGCCAGTCCTGTGTTTCGATACAAACATCAAGAAGCTTAAACAGGATTTCCTTACGGAGCGGATCGGTCTTTGCCTGTCCATAAGCACTCTTAAAACTTCGAACGGCCCTGTCATAGTTTTCCGCCTTTGTCTGCTCATCCGTTGCCGTATGCGCCGCCTGCAAGGCCGCTTCGCCATTTTTAATATATTTCTCCGGATCGCGACCGAGCTGGAGAATAATCAGAATGGCAGTTAGCAGAAAGAAAAAGACAACCGCAGAACCGATAAGTGCTACTTTTTTATTCAGCCTCCGATTAGCCATAGTTGAACCTCACACCAAATAGATTTCTTTTCATCAAATGTCACTATCACCCTTAAACTCTGGAAGTGATATACTATGTTTTACCAGTCAGGCCAATGCTCCCGCTCCAGGATCGGCAGAATCACCGTCAGGAGTCTCCGGCTCGCATCGACAGCATCCTTTTTATCGGGTGCATCAGGAGTCTGATTGAACACTATTTCGACTTTGGAAAAATATGAGTGCTTTCTGAAGAGATTTTTATTCAGAATCACCCTCGCCTGTTCCCTGCTGCCGGCATATTCCCCGTTTACCCTGAAAAGGTACAAAACGGGGAATTTATCGGTGCTTCGCCAAAGATTGGCATTTTTGGTCCCGAAAACAAGGTATTTTCCCTCGATGCTCTTTACGAATCCGGCATTGTCGTTTATTTCAAAATTCACAGAATCGGACGCAAGCCTCTGGAAACCGCCGCCTGCATAACATTCTTCAGGGACATGAGGCACCCTGTCGGGAAGCCGATAATATGTAATAAACAACATGCACCTTTTGACTGGACTGTTGATTTGTGCGCCGGTATCCTCCAGAATCCACTGGATATAGTCTTCAGTTCCTAATGACTTGAGGACCTCTTCATTTTCAATTTTTAGTTTCGGTTGTACTACTACATAAGGTGACAAATTACCCTCATCAAGCAGTTCCAAAGATTTCCTGAGCGGCAGCGGCTCTTTTTTTAAATATACTCCAAAACTTTTAATCGCAAACGACATGCCGCTACCTGCCACTGCAAGCACCGCAACACACAGTAAAAAAGCCGGTTGCAAATAAACACGCAGATTGTTTTTCTCATCCTGCATCATACATCACGCCTGCGAATTATAATATCCTCCGAAGCCGGACTATTTTCATCTACAAACAGGCTCGACATGAACCATGCAAGAAGGCTGTACAAAGCAAACGCCAGCGGCAGCATCAGAAGTCCGAGTGTATCGTGATAAATACCCTGCGTATATTTGGGATGCACAAGCACAAAAATAAAACCGGTCGCCGTAACACGAACAATATTGCAGAAAATCGCAATCGGTATTGTGCTTGCCATCAGGATAAGACGCTGCCATAAAGGTCTGTAATGCAGATACGCCATTGCCACACCTAAAGCAAAAAACGCCATTAATAAACGCATACCGCTGCAGGCCTCGGCAACGTTCAGTGACGGTTCGAGCTGCCGGCCCATATAAATCACATCAATAACAACACCATTTACAACAGCCTCCACTCCATTAATTAAATTTAGTAAAGCGGCCGCCACTACAGCGGAAAGATGCCGCATCGGCATGGTCAGACTGACGTAGTATCTTTGCGGCAGAGGAACGGCAAAAATCAGAAAACCTATCGGAAGCCATGTGTGTTTAAAAAGCTGCCATCCGCCGAGGAACAATACGAGGGCACCTAAGGTAGCTATCATAGTGACAGGTTGCAGGTAGCCGTACTGGAGCTGGACGATATTGAAGGGATAAAACAATATCCCAATAACCAAAAAAATAAAACCAAGATAATTCGGTTTGAGCCGGAGATTGAGAATTTCTTTCTTGTGCCGATTTATAAAATATAAGCTGAAAAGTGGTATAAGAAAACCGTGTGACCAGCTATTGTCGGTATACCATCTGTGAACGACATTATCCACCTCGTTGCGAAATAGGTATATAAAAAGTCCTCCCACAATCAGCATCTTGATATAACTGTGCAGACCAAGTTCGCCCCACCGCTCCCTTTGAAGTGGTAAGTTCATCTCATTGGTCTCTGTTTCCATATTGCGGCCTTCTTCGAATCCGCCGCTTTCTGAACCACAAATTGAAGGAAATTCTGCACCACGAGACCGTTCTGAAATTAAAGAGGAGATGCGATCCACCATATCAAAACCAAAAAAAGAACTGTGGATGTATTCCCCAGTTCTAAACTTTTCATTTCAAGCTCCTCTTAGAACCAGCTCGGAATAGGTCTGCGAGTACCGTAATCTCTGTCGGCAAAATTACGGTCGTATACAAAACCGAATCCGTATGTAGCTCTAAACGCATTTCGTAAAATAGCACGCCATCTTGAAGTGGCATGAGTTCCGACATTGATAAGGTCATTCGGCTTAATAAAGAAATCGGGCTGCTCCCCGCTGGCAATCTTATCCAAATCGACCATTACAATCTCTTCTTTTTTCCTGTCGATTCTTCGAATGACCTCACACCGTTTCGGCCATGCAAGAGGCCCGAGGCCGCCGGCGGCAACTATAGCCTGTTTCAAGGTCATGGGCCGGCCGGTGAGTGCAATCGTTCCTGTCTGATTGACATTACCGCCAATGTAAAACTCGCCGATAAGGTCCACCGGCACAAAGATGGAATCGCCGGGTTTTATCACGATATTATATCTCGAATCTCCGGCGAGCAACTTATCTACCGGGACCTTTATCAATCTTGTTCCGACACCTTCTTTCTCCAATCCGGAGTCGGGCACTACAGGCTCTTTACGGGCGGTCACTACCTGCCGAACCTGTCGCCTCGGGATAAGCGGCTCCACCTTCTTGTCCGGACCTACCTGGACAGGAACCCACTTGCCATTCTGGAACACCCATTCGATACGACTTTCTTTTTCTTCCACGGCCCTTCCCTGTCCCACCTGAACGGGGGTCCACTTACCGTCCTGGAATATCCACTCGATATGTCCATCCTGGTCCGAACCTTCCGGTATTGTTGTTCCGGAATCATTAGAACTTATTGAGGCCCTGAGTTCCTCCTCAAGTTTCAACCGTTCGGCCGCTCTACTTTCATAAACGTCGGAATTTCCCCCTTCATTTACCGTCACATTAGAGCGAGAACGCTGTGACAATGTATTCAAAACATCCTCTACGCTTGCAGGCTCGCCTGTCGCCTTCGGAACATCACGTTCCAAGCCTGACCGTCTTACTTCTCTCGAATTAACGATACTGGGTTCATCTGAAGTTAATTTCTCATTACCCTGCGGCAACAAGATAGATTCTCTTTCCGTTATCATTTCAGACGAAGATATGACTACATTACTTCTCGGCCACCCGCTTTTCGATATCGGTGTAATTATTTCTTTCGGTTCCGATCTTTCCGGTTCCACCGTCCTGATTTCAAGCTCTCCAAATCCGGGATCAGCCTCTCTGGAAATTCTCCCGTTGTTGTCCATGAAGCGAGAGATATAAATATTGCTCACATTAAACTGCCTCGGTCCGCCCGACATTGCAAGTGCATCGGTTAGTCTGAAACCGTAACGTGGAATTACAAACCTGCCCGGACTCGGCACTCCCTCACCCAAAACTGAAAAAGTCCGCTGCTGCGACCCGACAAGCGAGACAGTGACAGAAGGCTGTTTCAGGATATTCGGAGACAGTATTCTTTTGATTTCATCTTCAAGCTGTGTTTCGGTCAATCCGGCGGCTTCAACTATACCGACTTCGGGTATGGATATCTTTCCTGTTTCCGTAACCATGTAGTCATTTGCAAACTGAACGCCCTCCTGCAGCAATTCAAAGATAGACACCCTGACAACATCACCTGCCCTCAGAGAATAATCGGACACTGTAACCTTTGTATCAATCGGCCGCGGCTCCTCCGCTTCATCCCATGCAACAGGTGCCTCTTCGGCGACTCCCAACGAATCCAGTATCACATTAACCGCGGGAACGGGACGGAATCGACCTATCTGCGTCGGATCAAAAAACTTATTACCACATCCTGATATCAGAACCATCAAAAGCAGAAAGCAGAAACCATGTAACAACCGGCCACGACTGTCGATATCAAGGTCGAGCCGTCGCGATTTTTCCTTTTCTAAAGTCTCACCCTTTTGCGGGACTATGCTTTCGTTTTCTAACTTTATCATGATAATTAATTTCCAATAAATAATCGAACTTCGCCAAACATTAAAAAACAGCTAAAATTCTTTCATTTGTTGGAATTTATCGGTTCAATATCATGCTCGCTTAACTTTTTTTGTTGGTTATCGGGACAATCCATTTCAGGCAGATAAAAGGGCTTTTCAGAGTTTTTTACAGTCTGGAAAAATCCTGTTTCTTATTAGATTTAACTCAATATCTGATTATTTCATAGATACTCGGATTTAATGCAACCACAATATTCGAAAGTATTTATGTAATATCACCGCATATAGATATGATTAATTGTGCAATATTAACCTACGATTAACAACACAACTGCTGCCGGCAAATCATAAAATGTGACATCCGAATCATTACGAGCCCATCTTTTTGGGCCGATAATTACCTTATTACCAATATAGTCATAAACGCCTTTATTGTGGACATTTTTAGCAGAACATCAAAAATTTCAGTGATATATGGTAAAAAACTCTTCTTTTTTTTAACTTTATTCATGTTTTCCCAAAACTTTTGCGTATAATATGCGTCCTGTATTCTAATGAGCAGAATCGTTTTATATCTACGAGAAAATTTCTTTTTAAGCATTAATTTATGGAGGTGCACAGAATGGTAAAATCAGGAAAACCAAGACGAATCTTATCTGTAGTTTTAATGGCTATTATCGCCGCGACGTCGCTACATGCCCAGGCTCAATCCGATGATCAACTGCTGAAGATGATTCCGGCCGATACGCTTTTTTGTATAAGAATTAACAATTTCGATTACACAATGAATCAGATAGACCAGTTCCTCGCCGGCGCCTCGCCAATGCCGATGGGAGTATCGATGCTGTTGCGTATGCAGCTTGCACAGTTACTCGGCAGCCCACAATTAAGCGGCCTGAATACGGGCGGTAACTTCGCCGTATTTGGTACGACAATGCCCGGTGATTCGACTGGGACGAATATGGCTCCGAATATTTTCATCGGCATCCTTGCCCCCGTCACGGACTTCACGCAGTTTACATCCGGAAATCCCAACTGCACCGAGCCGGACGACAAAGGCATATCAAAAATCAATATGAACGGAACACCGGTGATGCTGGCCAAACAAACGGGCAATCTTGCACTTTTATCCTGGGCGAATGATTATGAAAAATTAATTACAATGTCGAGCATGCTATCATCAGCCGGTTTAAAATCTCTTGCCAGTGCAATCGACGCATCGGATGCCGGACAGGCGATGACCGAACCAATCTGGATATACGGTAACATTCAACTTGCTTCCAAGACATTCGGGCCCATACTGCTTTATAAAATTGATCAGTTTAAGCTAATGATGCAAAGCATACAGGCCGCTCAACCCGGAGGACAACAAAAGAATATCCAGAATGTATTTAATATATATACCGGCATTCTCAAAACAGTAATGGATGAAGTACAATCACTGAGCATCACCATTACTCCAAAACCGGACGTGTTGAATATTCAAAAAACCGTCACCGCCCTGCCCGGCACCGACATGGCGAAAATGTTTTCTAAAGACACCTCATCAACCCAGCAAAAAAATATGTCCGGATATCTCGAAGACGGCGCGATGATGAACATGTTAATAAATATGAATTCGCCGTTCTGGAAAACACTAAATATCAAAGGTATAGATTTGTTTTCCACGATGGCCGGCGAAAACATTAAGCCGGAGGATTTGGCTAAGATGAAAACTCTTGCATCAGACGTCACCGGTTGTCTCGGCGCAATGGCGGCTTCCGTTTCAATAGACAGCAATAACAAACCACCCTTCACAGCCAAATATGTAATAGCAATAAAGGATGAGAAAAAATATAACCAGGTAATCGACGAAGCAATAAAGATGATGAATACCAGCGGTATTCTTGGTTTCTATAAAGAAATGGGAATGGAAACAAGCTTTGAGATGACCAAAGGTACCGACAACTACAATGGTGTTTCAATTGACTCTGCGAAATTTACAATTAAATCCACAGATGCTAATTCTCCACAGGGACAAATGATTAATAAAATGTATGGTGAAGGTTTCGATTACAGATGGGGTGTCGTCAACGGTATGTGCGTCATGGCTTTCGGAGGCGATGTAAACGCCAATATACGTAAGCTTATCGATCAGGTTAAATCTGGTGCAGTGCCGCAGCCCGGTGGGGAAATCACATCCGCAATGTCCCTTGTTCCACAGGCGGAAAACGCCGATTTTATGGTGACATATAATGTCCCGCGTTTATTTAAAATGGCGTCAGCATTCGCACCCATCCCAATGCCCCAGGTGGATATTCAAAGCAAAAGCAATATTGTGATTGCAGGAAAAGCCGACAACGGCAAAATGACAGTAAACGTAGCAATACCAAAACAGCACATAATGGAAATTATGTCGGTTGTCATGGCAATGCAGCAGAAAAGCAGTATGCCGAATTAATGATATGAAAATTCAGAACAAAAAAGGCCGGGTCATCTGCCCGGCCTTTTTTTATTTAATGCGTTCTATCTTCCGGCAGTCGATACGAGCTAATCTTTTCGTCGGCTCCCCTTCCGAGTCGGTGACGAATATTTCTATATTAGACGGAATAATGATACCGTTTTTTTCAACGGCATGATATTCGTATCCGCGAACCACCAGGGAATTTACTCCGTCTATACGGGGAAATGAAATTACGTCAACCATGCTATTATCCCTGTTCTGATAGAAATATGCCACCGACATAAATTTGTCGGATTTGCTTATCCTATTCATCGGATAATACCATTGTCCCTGTATTTGAACCGGATTTGTTTGCTGGTCAAAACTAACAGACGCATCCATGAAATAAATCGGGGCGGTTACGATATTCAAAATCAATTCAGCTAAACTGCCGGCTTCCAACGCCACTGGAAAACCATCGAATCGTTTTGTGCCTTCCAATACAGAAAATTGTCCTTTGGAAAGTTTCCAGACATACCCGCCTTTAGGTTCAACGGCCGAAATCTCGATTGAATTTGACCAGGGATAAACCTCGTAACGCTGTTCAGTAAGATAAAAGCTGTCATCCGGCTGATAAAAAGCAACCACACAATCAAGCTGCAACTGCTTTGTCTTCATCCAGGCATCTGTTCCACCGGTTACTTCAATCACCCGAGCTTCAGAACCGGAAGGAATTGAAATCGTCTCAAAGTCCGGTTCGGACGATATCACATTCGTTTTATTCTTGTAAATTCTCCCGCATCCCGCGAGGACAATCACCGAAGCAAGAACCAAACAAACTATTTTCGAGAATATTTTTCTCATTTCCTCCTTACCTCCTATCTTTTATTTGTCACACTGCAAATTCGCAAGCTGTTCCATTAAAGCATATCTTTGAGCAGCATCATTGCTGGCAAGTTTCATCAATTCGACCGCGGCATCCGGCTTGGACTGCTTCAGCACACGATAACGATTTTCGCCGTAAGCGTAATCTTCGAATGATGTTGTGGGAGGCTTGGAATCAAGCTGCAGCGGATTTTTGCCCTGCTCTTTCAATCGAGGATCGAATCTGTAAAGAGGCCAGTGACCGCAGGAAACGGCCTTCTTCTGTTCATCGTAACCCATTGTCATATTTATTCCGTGCGAGATGCAATGTGCATACGCAATAATCAACGAAGGTCCCGGATACGCCTCCGCTTCAGCGAAGGCCTTAACGGTTTGATTGGTGTTCGCTCCTATTGCAACTTTTGCGACATAAATATTGCCATAGGTCATAGCCAAAAGACCAAGGTCTTTTTTGGGTGAGGGCTTACCGGCCGCCGCGAACTTGGCCACAGCCGCTCTCGGTGTCGACTTTGACATTTGCCCGCCCGTGTTGGAATAAACCTCGGTATCCAGGACGAGGATGTTGACATCGGCTCCATTGGCCAAAACGTGGTCCAGGCCGCCGTAGCCGATATCATAAGCCCAGCCGTCGCCTCCCATGGCCCAAATCGACTTGCGAACAAGATAGTCGGCCAAGTTCACAAGATACTTACATTCTTTGCAATCACTCTTGCGGCATTGTTTTTTGAGCTCTTCGACACGGGACCTCTGCTGTTCAATCGCCTCCTGCGCAGGATCATTATCTAATGCAGCTTTACTTATCTGCTCAGCCAGGTCTTTTTTGACACAGCCTTTTTCCGCCACCTTGTTCAAGAGCCACAAGGCACGTTCTCCGAATTTATTTACGGTCAGCCGCATACCCAAAGTAAACTCAGCCGCATCTTCGAAAAGACTATTGCTCCATGTAGGCCCCCTGCCGTCGAAGCGTTTTGTGTATGGTGTCGTCGGCAGATTACCGCCGTAAATGGACGAGCACCCGGTTGCATTACCGATATAAGCACGATCGCCGAACAATTGGCTTAACAGCTTGACGTAAGGCGTCTCGCCGCAACCGGCACAGGCGCCTGAATACTCGAACAGCGGCTCTATCAACTGGCTTCCTTTAACACTGGCCGTTTTAAAGAGCTTCGGATCGGTGTTCGGAATCGTGAGGAAATACTCATAGTTCTGACGCTCTTTATCCCGCAGCGGCTCCTGCAATGCAAGATTAATAGCCTTTCGTCCCGTCGGCTGCTTGTTCGCATCCTTTTCCTGGGCCGGACAAGCCTGTACACACACGCCGCAGCCGGTACAGTCTTCCGGGGCCACCTGGACAGTGAATTTCATGCCGGCGAAATCTTTCCCTTTTGCATCTGCACTCTTAAATGTATCGGGAGCACCTTCGACATACTTCGGATCGAATGCCTTGATACGTATAGTCGCATGAGGACAGACAAACGAGCATGTCCCGCACTGGATACAGATTTCCGGTTCCCATACCGGGATATTTACCGCTATATTACGCTTTTCATATTTAGTTGTGCCGGTTGGAAACTTACCATCTTCCGGCATCTTGCTTACCGGCAGTTTGTCACCGTGAAAAGCCATAAGCTCGGCCGTCACATTTTTAACAAAATCTGGGGCATCGTCCGGTACCATCTGCCGCATCTTTATCTTGCTCGTCACCTTAGACGGCACTTTAACCTCGTAAATTTTATCAAGTGCAGCATCCACAGCGGCGTTGTTCATATCGACAATCTTTTGCCCCTTCTTGCCGTATGTCTTTTTGATTGCATCTTTAATGGCACCGACCGCTGTATCAATTGGAATAATATTGCTTATCTTGAAGAACGCCGTCTGCATAATTACGTTAATCCTGCTGCCAAGCCCGAGTTCCTGTGCTATATCAATTGCATCAATAACATAAAATTTCAGTTTCTTATCTATAATCTGCTTCTGGACAGCCTGAGGCAACGTGTCCCAAACCTCATCCGACCCATGCATACTTGTAAGAAGGAATGTCGCCCCTTCCCTGGCGGGCGTCAGCATATCGAACTGCTCTAAAAACGCGGGATTGTGACATGCTATGAAATCCGCCTTGTTTATAAGGTAAGGTCTTCGAATCAATTTCTTCCCGAATCTAAGATGAGATACCGTTACCGCGCCGGCCTTTTTCGAATCATACACGAAATAAGCCTGAGCATAATTATCCGTCTGCTCACCGATTATCTTGATCGAATTTCGATTTGCACCTACAGTTCCATCCGAACCGAGCCCATAGAACAGACCCGAGTAAAATCCCTCACTGGGAACATCAAAAGATTCATCGACTTCAAGGCTTGTATCCGTTACATCTTCGATAATGCCGACGGTAAATTCATATTTGGGCTTGTTCTGGTCAAGATTATCGAATACAGCTTTTACCATAGCCGGTGTGAAATCCTTGGATCCAAGACCATATCGACCACCAACAATTACCGGATAATCCTTGAAAGGCGCCTCGCCCTTACCCATTGCTTCCCCGACCGCCGTGCGGATATTCAGATATAACGGCTCACCTATAGTACCGGGCTCTTTTGTCCTGTCCAGTACGGCAATCTTTTTGGTTGTCTCCGGAAGAGCTGCGATGAAATCCTCCGTGCTGAACGGCTGGAACAGCCTGACATTTACAAAACCGACTTTTTCTCCTTTGGCCACCAAATATTCGATCGTTTCATGGGTCGTATCGGCGGCGGACCCCATTAACACTATGACCTTTTCCGCATCCTTGGCGCCGACATAATCGAATAAATGATATTTTCTTCCAACTATCTCGGCAAATTTATCCATCGTCTCCTGGACAATTCGCGGAGCGGCCAGGTAGTATTTATTCACAGTTTCTCTGCCCTGAAAGTACACATCCGGATTTTGGGCGGTTCCGCTCATCATCGGCCTGTCGGGTGTTAACGCCCTGGCTTTGTGCCGGGCTACAAACTCATCGTCAATCATCGAACGCATATCATCCAAAGTCAGTTCCTCGACCTTCTGCACTTCGTGGCTTGTTCTGAAACCGTCGAAGAAATGAAGGAACGGCAAGCTTGTTGCCAATGCCGACTGTTGAGCAATCAGTGCCATATCCATCACTTCCTGAACACTACATGAAGCCAACATTGCAAAGCCTGTTTCCCGACAGGTCATTACGTCGGAATGGTCGCCAAATATCGAAAGTGCCTGGCAGGCAAGTGAACGGGCCGAAATATGAAATACAGTCGGTAACAGCTCACCGGCAATCTTGTACATATTGGGTATCATAAGTAAAAGCCCCTGAGAAGCCGTGAAAGTAGTAGTGAGAGCCCCGGCCGCCAATGCACCATGAACAGCCCCTGCGGCCCCCGCTTCAGACTGCATTTCGGTCACTGATGGAATTGTACCCCATATATTAGGTTCACCTTTGGCCGTCCTGTCGTCAGCTATTTCGCCCATCGAGGAGCTTGGCGTTATTGGATATATTGCGATAACTTCGTTAGTAGCATGTGCTACGTATGCCGCTGCTGCATTGCCGTCAATAGTAACTATTCTGCGTTTCATAATTTCTCCAATTTTAGAAAAACAAATTTTTCAGCATAAAAACACCCCTCTCAGACGTCTCTGAGCAGTATTAAAGACGTTAAACGGTTTTTTATACAGTCTTTGATATATTAAATCAATACAAAATTTGGCCGGAATCATATGAAACACAAAATCACGCATTATTAAAACAATCCGTAATTTCCGGCAAAATAATGAATGTTACGATAATTCTGAAAACTTCATATATATAGACCAACCCAACCCCCATATAAAAAAACTGTAGATATTCATACTTTCAGTCCGAAAAAATAATATAAGGCACTTATCCAGCTCGAAGATATTGTCTTAATGAAAATACCGGTTAAAGCCTTTGGGAAGAATAAAAAAATCATGAGAAAGAAACATCTAATCCCAGTATTTACAGCAGTTTTCTTTATGGCACTTTTCCTGACTGTACCTGGATTCGCACAGGTAAATTCTAACGGAAGAAGAATGCTAATCGCTTTTAAACACAGAACGGACCTACAGTCGTCAGAAAACCGCAGAGCCTGGGTACATAATCATGGAGGCCAAGTCCGTCGTTCATTCCATTTACTGCCCGCCGTATCGGCCAGCATACCTGAAAATTTGATTACAGAACTGAAAAACCACCCCGACGTAGACTATATCGAAGAAGACATCGTAATGCAGGCATTCGACCAGGAATTGCCCTGGGGAGTGGAAATAACCGGAGCAAATCAGGTATGGAGCACGAATAAAGGTACCGGCGTAAACATAGCAATTCTTGATACAGGAATTGACTATGACCATCCGGACCTGGTCAATAATATCGCCGGCGGCATCAATTACACAGGATTCTTCAGAGGAGATGGAAATACTATGCCGTACTTCTGGAACGACAGAAACGGACACGGTTCTCATTGTGCAGGAATTATCGCAGCATCAGATAATAACATCGGAGTCGTCGGCGTTGCTCCGGAAGCGAGGCTTTGGGCCGTTAAGGTTCTTGGTGATGACGGCAGCGGCTATGTAAGTGATATTATCCAGGGACTGCAATGGTGTGTCGACAACAGGATCAGCATTGTTTCGATGAGCTTCGGCGGGGAAGATGACAGCCAAACCTTTAAAGAAGCATGTGACGAGGCTTATGCTGCGGGCGTGCTGTTGGTTGCCGCGGCCGGCAACGGCAGTTCGGTATATTATCCGGCCGCATACGATCCGGTCATCGCTGTCTCAGCAACCAATTCAAGAGATTCTATTGCCGATTTTTCAAGCACCGGCCCCGAGGTCGAGATCGCCGCTCCAGGCGTAAATATTTACTCGACATACTCAAACGGCGGATACGCAACTGCAAGCGGCAGCTCTATGGCTTGTCCACACGTGGCAGGAGCGGCTGCTCTTATTTACGCGTCCACTCTTGGATTAACAAGCCCCGATGAGATACGTACGAGACTTAGGGAAACCGCCAAAGATTTAGGTGCACCCGGAAAGGATGATCTATACGGGTATGGTCGTGTGGATGCCGCCGCCGCATCGACTGAAACACCGGTTCTTACTACAATTGAGGTATCACCGGATAATGTAACATTAGATACCGGTGACAATCAGCAATTTATCGCTTATGGGTTGGACCAGTTCGGAGATACAATCGACACGGGAACTTTAACATGGACAAGCAGTAATGAAACTGTCGGCACTATCGAATCGACCGGAATGTTTACTGCCGAAGCCGAAGGAACTACGACGATTAGCGCAAGTAGTTCCGGAATTTACGGAACTACATTTGTGACAGTTAATCCGGAACCGGAACCATCTTACGAGGCACTTGAATTTTACGATACAGTTCAACCAAGAGAAGAATTAATATACACTATTTCACTATCGGAACCTGCCACCTTGTACGCCCTGTTGACATGGGACGACAGATTCGACCTTCGATTACGGATTTATAATTACGAAGGAAGAAGAATCGCCCAGTCAGACAGGAGCAACCGGCGGCGCATGTATGAGGAAATTTTAATCGACCTTGAAGCGGGTGACTGGATAATAGCGGTCAGATCAGATACTCGACGTCAACCCATAGATTATGTTTTAGAAGTTGAAATCATGTATTAGGATTAAAAAACAAAATTCAATACGTATCGTCGGACGGCATTACTGTTCGATACCGAAAATCTTCATCCATTGTTTAGTTTCACTATCGCTTATTCCCCTGCGTTTTGCTGCAGGTTCTTTTTGAGGTCTTTTGCGGCTTAACTGCTTTTGAACTTTAATCCAGAAATCTTCCGATTTGACCGCAATTGCTTTCCTGGACCGGGCCGCCTTTCGCAGTCTCCTGTCGCTGCTGACTATTATTAATCTCTTCGGTGCAGTGTTTGTCTTTATCTTTTCCTCAATTATCGTATCAGTATCGTTCCTTATCCCTGAAAAGGTCACTTCGATACCATCCACCCTCTCAAAAACGTCCTTATCCCTCGGTCCTCTGCCGTCAAACACAATCTCTCCGACCTGATTGGTTTGGTTCAAATAGCTGCTCACAACCCGGCATAACTCAATATCACTTACCGCCTTAGGATCCTCCTCGATTTTCAGGATTGCGTGCAACAGATTATGCCCGTCGATAATAATCACAGTCAGCAGTCAATTTTCATAATATATTTTTGACATTACTATTTTTTCTAACTATGTCGTTCCCGACATTCCTTCAAGCAAATCGAATCTGATTTCACCGCCGACGATGGTTTTCTCGACCTTGCCCTTGACCTTCCAGCCGTTATACGGACAATTTCTGCTTTTGGATCGGAAAGTGTTTACATCAATAGTGTAATCGGCATCCGGGTCAATTATAGTGACATCAGCCTGCCTGCCCTTACCGAGTGTGCCTTTGTCAATCCCGATAATACGAGCAGGTTTCTCCGTCATCAACCGAATCAGGGCCGGCCAGTCCAATATGTTTGGTTCTATAAGGGCCTTAATATAAAGCCCCAGGGCACATTCCATGGACGCGATACCAAAAGGTGCGGTTAAAAATTCCAGCTCCTTTTCGCTTTGCAGGTGCGGAGCATGGTCCGTCACCAGGGCATCAACAAGTCCATCGGCAATCGCCTGCTTTATGGCATCGATATCTTTGGCAGCCCGTAAAGGAGGATTGACCTTGTAGTTCGTATCGTATTCGGCGCAATACTCTTCCGTTAGAAGTAAATGGTGCGGCGTCACTTCACATGTAATCGGAAGAGAATCCTTCTTTGCTTGTTTTATCAGCTCCACCGAACCCGCGGTCGATATATGCTGTACATGATAGCGCACCCTTCCGGAGCGCACTTTTCTGACAAGTTGAATATCACGCCACAGCATCGCCTCTTCTGCTAACGGGTCTATCCCCGGCAGGCCGAGTATTGTCGAATAATAACCGGAATTCATTACGCCATTGCCGGCAAATACATCATCCTGACAATGCTGGGCTATAACCACATCAAACATACCTGCATATTTGAGAGCTCTCAACATAACCGACGGGTCCTGCACCCCTCTGCCGTCATCAGTAAACCCGACCGCACCGGCTTCGGACATAAATCCCATCTCTGCAAGCTCAACACCTTGAAGTCCCTTGGTTATAGCTCCCATCGTATAGACGTGAGTTTTCCGGGTTTGTCTCGCTTTTCGATGGATGTATTCGACATCGGTTTCGTTTTCTATCACCGGATTCGTATTCGGCATACAAACAACAGACGTAAAACCCGCCGCAACTGCCGCCGCCGAGCCGCTCGCTATAGTCTCTTCCTCTTCGTCTCCCGGCTCACGAAAATGAACGTGGATATCAATAAGACCCGGTACAACCAATTTTCCGGTCGCATCGATTACATCTCGATTTGATTTGTCCGAGGAATTATTGAAATTGCCGACCTCTGCAAATCGTCCATCAACAATAAGAACATCACATTGCCTGTCAACGCCGTTTGCAGGATCTATGACCCGGCCATTTTTTATCAGTAGTTCAGATTTCATCCTTCAATCTTAGAACTTATCGCCAAATGCCGAATAAATGATTGATTTATTTATCTCGATAACACATTCTCAGTATTTTCTTCTTTTTGCATAGACGCTTGATTGACAAGAAATAAAACTGCCATCCTCACAGCCAATCCGTTTGTTACCTGCGCCAGGATGACGCTGTTTCGTCCGTCCGCAACTTCGCTTTCCATCTCCAACCCCCTGTTAATCGGCCCCGGATGCATAACCAGAATATCTTTTTTGGCTCTTTTCATTCGCTCTACAGTCAATCCGAAGTAATGCGAATACTCCCTGATCGAAGGGAATGGATTGCCGCCGAGTCTTTCAAACTGAATCCGAAGCATGTTTATAACATCGACCTTGTCTATAATCTCATCAAGGCAATAACTGATCTTTACGGGCAATCTCCCCACTTCAGCCGGCATAAGCGTCGGCGGCCCGACAAATGTAACTTCGGCGCCGAGTTTTGTCATCGCCCACATATCACTGCGTGCCACACGCGAATGCGCTATGTCACCGACAATAGCTATTTTCAAGCCTTCAAGTGTACCTTTAATTTTTCGAATCGTATAAACATCCAAAAGCCCTTGTGTCGGGTGCTCGCAATATCCATCACCGGCATTCACAACACAGGCGTTTATGTTCCTGCTCAAAAACCTCGCCGCCCCTCCTGCGCTGTGCCTGACCACAACGATATCGATTCCCATTGCTTCAAGATTTCTGGCAGTATCCAGAAGGGTCTCGCCCTTACTTACTGAGCTGTCCTTTTTGGTAAATTCAATTATATCGGCACTCAATCTGCTCGCAGCCAGCGCAAAGCTGTTGCGTGTACGTGTACTGTCCTCAAAAAACAGATTAACAACGACCTTGCCGCGTAATGGGGGAGCTTTCTTGACCGACCGTGTGCTTACCTGCTCAAATCCTTTGGCTGTATCGAGAATATAAGTAATTTCCTCGGCACTAAGTTCTCTCAGTCCGAGCAGATGTTTTCGCTGCCAAAGGAATTGACTTGATTTTTTCCTTAAAACCATACGCCGTATTATACACTATTCCTTTTTACTCGACTACAACTTCATCTTTTCCGTCGGATTCGACAAGGTTAACCTGGACAAATTTTCCGGGCGCAACATCTGTCTTGTACCCGGCATAGTCGGCTGCAATCGGCATCTCTCTGCCGATACGGTCAACAAAGACAGCCAATTTGATTGCTTTGGGCCTTCCCAAATCAATAAGTGCGGCCATTGCGGCCCGTGCCGAACGACCGGTATATAGAACATCATCGACCAGGATAATGATTTTATCGTCTATATCAAAACCGATATCCGTCGTTCTGACCTCGGGATGAGCGGAACTGTTCGGAGAATTCAGATCATCTCGATAAAGTGTTATATCCAGCGTGCCGCAGGGAACGTCCTTGTCTAATTTTTGGATTAGCATATTAGATAATCTCTGGGCAAGAACCTCGCCCCTGCTGCGAATGCCTATAACGGCAATATCCAGATCAGACGGATTATCGGAAACAATCCGAGTTGCCAAATCACTGAGAATCTGTTCGATTTGCTTTGAATCCAGGATAACTTTCATAGCCGTAAAAACCTTAATTTATAACATCAAAACCTGTACAGAATATATCAGTTATGCCTGATAAAGACAAGGTTTCTCATCAAGTTTCCAAAAAACATGCCTTTCCAACACTGAAAAACAACATATCGTCGGAATCTACAGATTATTTTCTTGAAAAAAAAGGTGTTTTATAGTATCATAGCTTCATAATCTGGAGATGTGATAAGCTTAAGCTGACTATGGAGGTCGGCGATCGGGGGAGCAACCTTGATTCCATTTGGATCTAAAAGCCGCCTCTGGAGGATGAATGGGACAGATGTTTAAACGAATGTTCTATGGTCTGATAACCTGCCTTGCGGTTTTGTTGATTCCTTTTAAAACCGCCGCAGCAATCAATGGTTCACAGGCCGATAGATTACTTCAACCCCAGGGACTGGAGCGGGTCGGAGTATATGCTTTAAGACAAATTGAGCCCGGCTTAACGGGAGACGGAGTGAAATTCGCCGTTATCTGTCGGAGCTTTACCTATATTGACGGCGAACCGCAAAACGATTACCGCCCAAACATCGGACACAACTGCTTCAAGACAAGCCGGTTCACTTTCTTCGATCAGGGTGTATTACCCGCAGGTTTCTCCCCACATTCGACTTCAATTTGTTCAATACTTTTCGGTGAAGACCCGGAATCTTATAATTCGTCCATCGGACCATTCTACTATCAGGGCACAACACCTCAGGCCCAGGCCGATATATACGAATTCTGGAATTTCGTCAGCAACAACGTATTCTATAACACGCCGCCGGACGCGGATATTATAACAGCCAGTATCGGTATGCAGTTCGAAGACTGGTGGACAAGGGGAATCGAATCATTAGTCGAACAATACGGCGTTATCGTAGTAGCCGGTATCGGCAACGGCGCCAATTCTTATGATCCCGTACTTTATCCCGGAGCTTGCGCCAATGTAATCGGAGTCGGCGTGATTAATTCCGTGAATACAGACGACCCTGCGACAAGCCTGGCAAATTTTGCCCTGGCATATCCGGAAAATTCGAGCAACGGTCCAACCGCCAGCGGCCGCTGCAAACCCGACATAATCGCTCCCGGAAACTGTCTCGCGGCTGATGCCAACGAACCCAACCGATATGAGCCGACCGGTAACTGGTCGAGCTTTTCCACACCAATTGTTTCAGGAACCATCGGCCTGCTCGTTCAAAAAGCCAAACAGGAACGGGACTTAAGACCTGCCGTTTCTCCCAAAGGCGGAAACTGTGTGATAAAAGCGATTCTTCTTAATTCCGCAACCAAACTTCCTTACTGGCATAAGGGTCGCCTTCAGGCCGACGATGACCATACGGCGCCTCTCGATTATATACAGGGGGCGGGTATGCTGAATGCCGTCGGGGCTTATGCAAATCTGGTCGCGGGAATAAGCAGGCCCGGACCTGTTTCATCGACAGGCTGGGACTTAAACGCAATGAATAAGAATGCGGCCGTAGAGAATAATTATAGGTTTATCATCGACGAACCGGACGGCAAATTCATCACAGCCACGATTGCATGGAACAAACATTACAGCAACCAGTATCCTTTCGAACCGATACCGGAAAAAGACAGTAATCTCCGGCTCGAATTATGGGCGATTGATCCCGGCAATCCGAATAATAATTATCTTCTCGATTACAGTGATAGTTCCATTGACAATATCGAGCACATTTATGCCGCAACAGACCCCGAATATACCAATTACGAGGTAATTGTTTCATTCAGCGAGGATTCAAATCCCGCTATGAACACGACACTCCAGCAATATGGCCTGGCATGGCGAACAAGCAACAAAGAAGAGAATGACGATATATTCTGGTATGACCTGTACGCAGATGGCATCGTCGACGAATCGGACTTCACGGTTTTACTCAACAATCTGTCGGACGGCACCTTATCACCGGACAAATATCAATTTGGTGACATAAATACCGATGGTGTGGTTGACGTCAACGATTTGAAAATTCTTATGACCAAAACCAATCAGCAGGCTGCCTGGCGGGCGAAATTATAAATCAGCGACTCTTTAAGTTTCCCAGAATGACACGTGGCGATTTAAATATTATTCCGTAGTTATATCCTCTCGGTAAAGACACGCGGCTTGTCATATCAGTCCATATAACGAAATCCCTTGTTTTAGCCGCTCTGTACTGTTCGCCATTATTAACACTATAATATACAATCAATTCATCACCTATTTTCAATACGGCGGGGCTTTTACTGAATTTACCTGTGAACGAACCTGTAGAGTAACTCCACGGACCAAGCGGCGTATCTGAAAAAGCCGCATGTAAATCCTGCATCATCCGACTGTTATTATTGTGTATCAGGACATATTTATTATTAAATTGGATGATGACACTATCCCTGACACTGTATCCGGGATCCCAGAAAGGTTTTGCTTTTGTAAATGTCTCGAAGTCCCGCGTGGTCGTGTACCACAGCCTGGGATTGTCACTCGTATCTTCCTGAAAAGCCTGAAAATAGTTTGGTAAAATCGTCGAGGCCCATAAGATTATAAATTGTTGTTCTTTAGCATCATAATATAATTCGGGCGATAAAACGTAAGTGGTTTGTTCTTCATCACTCATGACGCCAACAAATTCCTGCTGTGACCAGTTCATCAGATCCTTCGAAGCGGCGTAGCCAAAACCTTTGTCCCCTTTCAAGCTCGTAGTCCAGACCAGATGAAACGTCCCGTCTGGACCTCGAACAATAGACGGGTCACTCATCAGCTTTTGCGTACCGAGTTCCGGTTTCAAAAACGGACCATTCAAATCGTCCCACTTGTAGCCATCAAAACTATAAACCAGATAAAGACCATCCTCACCATTGCTGTGAAAGGCCGTAAAAAAATAGACGGAATCATTATCAACATTTTTCGAATCAGATGTAGCTCCACTTTTAGAATCAGGAATTACTTTTATCTCGGATTTTACCTCACCGGTAATCGGATTCCATCCATCCAGACCTCCAAGGACCTTCTCAACGGTAATATCTTTGGCCTCTTCTTCAGTCAACCGACGTGCCCAAGGTACACGCGCCAGCGGATTCGCACCCGGCCCCGTACTGTTGTACTCGGCATATCTTGACGTCTTTTCGCGATCCGGCTGCCCCCAGTTGTGCCAGCCGACGGGACGGACCACCTCCGACATTTCCGTATTCATAAAAATCACGCTCGCATACCACCGCCACGGCCTGCCCAGATATGTCTTCACATCAGGTGATTGGCCTGTGATTTTACAATTTGAAAACACATATCCATAAGGCTGCTGCTGTGGTGTTGCGGCGGCCGTAATATAACCGTCTCTAAGACAATGAATGTGACAACTCTCAAAAAACGCGGTTGCCCCACCGAAGATAAAATCACAATGACCTGCTATATAGCACCGTTCGAAATAATGCCGGCCGACCTGTGAAAGCACGGTATCCTGCCAGCCCAGGAACCGGCAATTCCTGAAAACACAGCGGTCCCCGATTATAGTAATTGCAAGCGCCTGGCCGACAGGACCGGCTGAATTTTCGAAAGTAATATTCTCCGCTGTAAAATCATCCGCCTCGATTGTTGTCGATGGCGTGCGAAAAGTTCCGATCTCCTTGCCGTCTTCGCCCTTGATGCCGGCATAAAGATCAAATGTTAGTACAGTTTTTTCGGGATCTTCACCAATAAAACGAACGAAGCGTTTACTTCGCGGCACAATTACGCGTTCTTTGTATACGCCGGGCTTGATGAGAATAACAAACGGTTTGGTATTGTTTTCCGGCGCCGCATCCACCGCCGCCTGTACCGTCGTGAATTGACCGGTTCCGTTGGCGTCAACTACAAAATTAGCATCAATGCTTTCTACTGCACTTGCCGATCGAACCGTATATACAAACAAAAATATTACAATAAAAATCACATTATATAATCTCCGCATGTATTATTCCTCCATATCATAGAGCGGGCAAAAATGAATCCAAAATTCGTATTCCACGAAACCATTGAAAATCATCCGAATCATAAATTCCTAAACCGGGAAAGTAAAGGTTATTTCAAAATGAAATGCTACACAACAAGTTAGATATTGACAACCATACCACGGTCAAGGTTTACTATTCTGACTCGGCTTACTACCTGCCGTCAGATGTGAATAAAAAATAGAAAGTTACTGATAACCTGAGGTAATATATATGAATATACTTGACGTCAGCCCCCTTGAGTGGGAGGCCATGTTTTGTTGTTTCTTATCCGCATTGATTATCGGATTGGAAAGGCAGATACACGGCAAGCCTGTTGGTATTCGAACGAGTTCTCTTATCTGCATAGGAACCTACATTTTCATCGCCTTGTCACGTCACGTGTCCAATGAGTCGACTGATCCGTCTCGTATTGTCGGTCAGGTGATTACAGGAATCGGCTTCTTGGGAGCAGGCGTTATATTAACAAAGGATGGAATCGTAGTGGGCGTGACGTCAGCGGCGGCAATCTGGATGCTGGCCGCTATTGGTGTTGTCGTTGGATTGGGATACCACTGGCTTGGTGTGAAAGTCGGTGTGCTGGCAATTGTAATACTTGTCGGAATTGATTTGCTGGAAAACAGCTTTGAGTTTTTACAAAAAGGTGTACACAGTAAACTCAAAGGAATAAACGAGCGTAAAAAGGATACGTCTATACCGATAACCCGGTCATCAGAATGAATCTCTGAGATTGCTTTCTGTATCAGGTAATCTCGAATACAAACGCTGTTGAATTCATGTATTTACCTCCCTGCGAGGCAAGGTACAGGTAGGCGGGCTTGCCGTTTCTCATTAGAATCTGCGGCCGCTCCAGGCGACCGTATCTTGAAAGGTGAGAAGGCTTGGGTGGCTCTTCGATATATTTATTAACTGCATAGTAGGCAATCTTAGGTTCGGACCATTTAATCCCATCATCGGATTCCAGATACAAGCCCACCTCATGACTAAAAATCCCCATATCGCGGGCAATCAACTTAAACTTACCGTCTTCGATATAAACATAAGCATCTTCGAGCTGCCTGTTTTCCCCCAGGCCGGAATAATCCACGACAGGATTGTTTTTATATTTGATATAAGGACCTTCGAGCTTGTCAGCCATAGCTATGCCGTATTTCCTGTTGCCGCGAATGGTCGGGTGTGTGGAATTGTAATAATCGCTGGAATTCCACGATTTGTAATATATCCAGTACTGGCCGTTCGGGTGCCTGACAAACGAAGGATTCGACGTGCAATGATTATCCCAAACATCCTCTTCTCCCGGCTCAATCAGCGGTTTATCCATTCGCTGCCACGGACCCCAAAGCGACTCGGCAGTCGCAAGCCCGACTCGCTTGGTGTCCGTCTTTCCGTCGGAGTTTCCCATATAAAAAAGGCAATACTTACCATCCACCTTTTGAATATGAGGATTATGACAGGTAGTGGCATCCCAAAAACCTTCGCCTCGAGGAGCAAGAACGGTCTCGATATTTTCATAAGGTCCTTCCGGCTTTTCGGCGACCGCATGGGCAACTTCGGAACTGTTAATCCAGCCTCCCATCCGTCTTCGTGCCGGCCAGCGTGAAAAGAAAACGTGAATTTTTCCGTCAGGTCCATAAATCGGGCTCGTCCCCCAGACGTACCAGTCCTCCAGCTCAAGAATGCGGCCGATAGGTCTCAGACGTTTGCAAAATTCCGAAATATTCTCATCGGTATAAGATCCCGATGCCTGGGCCAACAAACCGCGAAACCAGGGAGCAGCGGCGAGACCGGCAATAAAAGTTCTCCTCGTAATCATTATTTACCTCCCGTTAATGAAAAACTCATTATTCGAAACTCATAAAATCCATCGGCGTTATTGTAACCGGACCGAGCAGTCCCGAATCCTTTGGGGTCCATTTCGATGCGTTGAACAAACCGTCAGACCCCCTGTTCTCCCTCAATCTCGCCGGGAAATTGGTATTATAAAACTTCCTCCATCCGACATTACGCCGATCCAAATCTGCGATGCGATTGGCCATCAAATTCGATACTTTAATCTCAAGAACGTTTTCATTTTTCACCATCTCATCAGTAATTAGAATCCTGAACGGCTCGCTGATTAACGTACCCAATTCTTTTCCATTCAGAAAAACAACCGCACTTTCGCAAACTTGACCCAAATCGAGGAGCCACGCTTTGGTATATCCATCAGGTTTGTTAAAAGATATAGTATATTTGGCTGTACCGGAAAATTTCTTCACGGTATCACCGCTGTAATTTGTCCATGAACCTAACTCTTGAACCTGTATGGTCGAAGGCAGTTCCGGTCCTCCATCTACAAAACTTACGGTCCAGGTTCCGCTGATTTCCTGATGTTGACCTTGTGCTTTTACATATCTATATAAAGGTCTGTCTACCTTAGTGCCGAAAGTCTTTAAAATACAGGATTGCCCCGGCTCAAGCTGAAGATAAACTTCACCACCATTATCTGATTTTCGATATACTCCAATCCCCTTTTCCCCAGAGTCAGGATTGAAAATCGCTGCAGATTGAGCATCCGCCATTAAAGGAATCCAACCATCCACAGCTTTGTCACCGGTATTGACAATAAAGTATATATAATTTTGTCCATCTCTTCTGCGTTCAAATTGAAGATTATTCTCCACCAATGCCTCCCGCTTTACCGAAGCGTAAGATAATAACTGACTCAATTCTTTACCAAGCAGGAACATACCCTTTCCAACTTCTGCTTTCTGGACATCCGAACCTTCTAATTGAGTGAACTTTATTTGGTCAATGGCCTGCTGCAAAGTAATTTTTCGTTTATCAAGATTCCCTAATCCGGGTACATCGGTCGGTAATTTGCCATGCACTATTATAGTAGCACCCTTTTGAGCCAAATCGACGATTCTTTTGAAAGTATCAAGCGGGATCAATTGACATGGCGGCAGGACAATTGTCTTATAAGCTACATCGCCGGTTCGAAGCGAATTATTTGTAAATTCTACATTCTGAAGTAATCTGTCTGATATAAGATCGAATGAGTAACCTTTTCCCAGTAATTCTTCACCAACGCGCCCTGCGGCCCCGGGAACCTCGGCCCTGAAATGCTGCAACATACTCCTTCCGGGCTGCGACCACTGGTCGTATATCGGAAAATATAAAAGGATGTCGTTATCAGGTTTGCCGGACTGTAGGAAAGACTGGCATCGTGTAACATATAAATTCAATTTACGGAAATCATTCCAGAACGAATTTGTCGGCCCGAAATGCACCGAAGCATAAAACATCCACCCCGGCCAAGCTTCGTCCGGCGGTGAAAAGGTTGTGCCGTGATAGCATATATGATTGACACCACCCAGAAAGAATCGGTCAACCGCCTTCTTGACATCGCCAAGCGACGCGCAAAAATGCTCGTCAAGCCATGTTGCAGATTCCGACGAAGCAAGCGTCTTACCGGTGACATGTGCGGCCGACGATGCAATCTTAAATCCCATGATATTCGAGCCTTCGGTTTCTGGTATGCCACTGGCCGCATAAAGATCAAGCAGGCTGCCCGGTGAACCGTGAGCCTGGTTTCGAGTAGTCGCCCCTTTGCTTTTTGCCCATTGCCCCCAGGGAATAGTAAATTTCTCTAAAAGTAAATCCGAGATTGTCTCGCGATAATCACACAGAACACGAATGTTCTTTTCCGCAGTATCCTTTCCGAACAAAGAAGGTAAGTATTCACAAAGGTCATAACCGCGGCGTTTTTCAAACTCGTCGAAAAATTTCGGCGTCCAGTTCGATTCGCCGGAAGCATCATCAACTTCGTAGGAATCGTTAAAATAAGCCCGCAGCGATCTAACATTGAAACCTGAATAAGCGTTATCGAATTCACTCAAATAATGTTTAAGCACATCACTTGAGAAATGATCTATTACATTGCCCTCCCCTCCCGGACCGGCACGCTCGACCATCTTCCCATGCCAGCCCTGGAATAAGGCATATAAGGTCCACTTGCCCTCAGGTGCAGTCCAATCCAGATTACCTTCTTCATCGACTTTATCAGTCAAATCAAGAACCTGGCCGCTATCCGAATAAGCCATCAGGACCTGCAAAGGTAACAGCTTCTCGAATCGAATCTGTTCGAGGGCAAGGGCCTGGAGATCGTCGTTGGAACTTATAGGTTCTTTTAATTCCGAAATATTCACACGACGCCCTATTGCCCGCACCATCGGCTGCTGCATATAGGTGACAGTTTCATCGAGTTTTTCGCCGCTTTTTAAATCATAAGTTTTATAGACAACGTTTTTACACGCATCATCAGCCCCGACCCAATTTCCCCCGAATGGCCAGCCGTTACCGGTTGCCATATCAATACCCATATCGAGCCTGTCGGCTTCTTCCAATGTATAGACAAGCATCTCCATCCACTCCGGGGTAAGGTAATCGATGAACCGGTCCTCGTAACCTTTAACGCCGTAGATGGGCGTAATCTCCAGACCGCCGAGACCAGCTTTAGCATATTTTTCCATTTCCGTCGTCAGGTCATGTTCGTTGACTATACTGCCCATCCACCACCAGCGTGACCATGGTTTTGTCTGGTTCGTTGTTCGCGGCCATTCGACATCGGACTGGGCACTATTGCACCCGGAAATCAGACAAAAAAGAAAAACAAAAAAGAGTATGGAAAATTTAACATCTACCGTTTTTGTAATCGATGACATTTCCGGCCTCCAAAATTCTCTTATTAAACATTTTTCCCCGCTAATATTGCGAACGATCGCCAACGAATATTTACCATCCTTCTACTCAGTTTCATATCTCGAATCCGTCCCTCGCCCGCAGTCCTTTTACAAAACCATTCGGCCATGCTTCACACAGAGCCGACAGGACATACGAATATCGCCCACAATATGAATGTTCTAATCCTCTTACAAAATCTTTCTATTTATACTATTGAGCAGATAATGGAGGCATCCGGCGAGCCTGCTTTGTAATGTCACCCAGAGATTTATCGTAAGGACGAATACAAAAACTGTATTTATAACTTCCATCACCAGGAATGGTAAATTCCGGATGTGTCCTGGCGCCCCAACTGTTGTCTCCGCCGACACCCATCTGGTGCCAGTCCAGGTTCAAATAAATATTATCCTGTCGTGGTACCTGGTAAAGGTGCTCCGGCCCCTCAAGGTCCTCGGCTCTGTAATGCAGTGCATTGACGCTCAATAGCGGCATACCTATCGCTAACAAACCTGTACCTGTACTGTCGGTAAGGGCCGCCCAGCGGACATCGACTTTATTGCCGCTCTCGGTTGGTTCGGAATAATCGAAATACTGCTCATCGACTTTCCCCTGATATAAATCGATACGGGCATCGCAGCGGTCCCAGTAGGTCTCCTGCGGCCCCCGCCCGAACCACCGAATATCCTCAAATCCCTGCGGCATTGCCATACGCATCCCGAACCGAGGCATCTCCGACAGGTTTTCTGCGTTAGCTTTTCCCTCGAAATTGACAACGATAGAACCATCACCATAAATATTATAATTCAATTTGTATTCCCCCTGTACAGCTTCGATTTGTGAACTTATAGAAAGCTGGACCTGGTTCGGTGATACCTGATTTGCATTCACATTCTGAACCTTCCAGCTTTGCATAGCGGTTTTCCAGACGGCACAACGACGTGACATACGGTTGCCGCGATCGTTATCAGTAGGTGCTCGCCAGAAATCCGGTGCAAGCGGTTCAGCAACCAGTTCTTTATTTTTATAACGCATCGAGCTTAAGAATCCTGTTGCCTTATCAAAAGCCACCGAGAAGTCCTTTCCATCCACTCGTATCATGTTATCATTATCAATCAGTTTCAAAGCAGGTAAATTATTACCCGTATCAGCCATAGCCATACTTTTGGCCGGCAACTTGAACTGCTCCCAGGCAATCTCATATCCAGCCGGCGCCCAGGATTGCTCATCTTTCATCACAAAACTTAAATCCAGAAAATATTCCACACCCGGCTCCTGAATTATTTGCTTAAATGTCAAGGTGATTTCCTTCGATTCACCTGGCGCTATATCCAAATCGTCCAGCGTCCCACTTTGAATTACCTTGTCATCCGCACTAATCGTCCATGTCCCTTTGACCAAATCACTAAGTGTTGTGAAATTATAACCGTTCTTAATCTCAATCTGATTCTTACTTAAGTCGATTTCTTTAACTTGTATATTCTGGTAAACCTTCTTTACTTCTGACAAACCCGGGTGAGGGGTACGGTCCGCTGAAACGAGTCCGTTGCAGCAGAAGTTCTGGTCGCTCGGTGTTCCTTCGGGACCGAAATCGCCGCCAAAAGCCCAAAATGTTTTATCACCGGGTTTAACAGGCAGAAATCTACCATTACGCTCTGCATTTACAGGTTGAAGGAATGCCTGGTCTACCCAGTCCCAGATGAAGCCGCCCTGTAAATATGGCATCGAGTAAATCTGGTTCCAGTAGCTCCACATGTCTCCGTTGCTGTTGCCCATAGCATGAGCATATTCAATTAATATAAACGGTCGATACGGTGCCGGAGTCCGAGAAGAATATCTGCCGAGTGTCGCCGGGCTGCTGTACATTGGACATACAACATCGGTATTTGGCCGTTCACCAGCCTCGCAGGAAATCACCAACCTGCCGGCATCCCGTTCTCTCATCCACGAGGATGTGGCATGCAGATTGTCGCCCCAGCCGTTTTCATTGCCTACAGACCATATTACAATTGATGGATGGTTTTTGTCACGTTCGACCATTCTCACCGTTCGATCCATGAAAGCGGCCTGGAAGTTCGGATCACGTGTCACCTGGGTTGCACCGTGACATTCGATATTAGCCTCGTCAATGAGATATATTCCATATCGGTCACACATATCATACCAGGCCGGCGTGTTCGGATAGTGACAGGTTCGTACGGCATTGATATTGTTCTGCTTCATGATTTTTATATCTTTAACCATATCCTCAGGCAGAATATAGTGCCCGCGAATCGGGTGGTGTTCATGACGGTTGGTTCCTTTAAACAAAATTCGCTGACCATTGACCAGCAAATTGCCTTCTTTAAGCTCGACTTTGCGGAATCCCACATTCATCGGAATTACCTCGATGACCTTGCCGTTTTCATCCGCGAGCGTAAGCAGCAAACGGTAAAGATAAGGATCTTCCGCAGACCACAGGCGTACATTATCAACTCTGCCGGCAATTGTTATTTTCGATTCCTGGGCAGGTGGTATTGCGCAGGGAGTAGAAATCGCGGCCATCGCCTCGTTTCCTTCCGCATCAAGCAATGAAGCAGTCATTTTCATAGATTCGGCCTGTAGCTTCATATTTTGAACAGCCAAATTTATCAACAATGCAGCTCCGCTATATCCGCTTTCGTTCTGTTGTCCTTCCTGCTCCTGCTGCTGGAAGCGGCGGCGACCACGATTAAAGCGGCGTTCCAGTTCCGTATTCACCTGGAAATCCCGGATATGAAGCTTGTCGGTCGACCACAGATAAACATCACGGTATATGCCGCTCAGGCGCCAGAAATCCTGGTCTTCTACCCAAGAGCCGTCATTCCAGCGAAAAACCTGCACGGCAATCTGGTTTTTTCCAGGTTTGACAAAATCGGTAATATCAAATTCAGCCACTGTGCGGCTGTCTTTGCTCATTCCAACATTCCTGCCGTTTATCCAGAGATAGAAAAAGGAATTAACACCGTCAAAAACGACATAAATCCGCCGCCCGTCCCAGTCCTGAGGTATCTCGAAGGTTCGACGATACGAACCAACATGGTTATTCCAGTCGGGAATAAAAGGAGGATTCGGCCTCTCGCGTCCCTTAAGCCATGGATACTGTGCATTGGTATAAATAGCAACACCATAGCCCTGCATCTCCATATTCGAGGGGACGGGAATAGTATCCCATTTCGAATCATCAAAACCTGTTTTGTAAAAATCCATAGGCCTTTCGTTTTTACTTGGAGACCACATAAATTTCCAGTCTCCATTGAGTGACTGAAACCACGGTGACGCTGAGCGGTCCTTCAACGTGGCCGTAGCGCCTGAGCTCTTTGCAGTCTCAATATCAGGATAAATCATCATGGTCGCATGCGGCGCCAATCGATTCCGACCAACAAGACGGGGATTTTCCCAGTCCGGCACATTCTCATCCTGTGCCGCTAACGGTCCGATCGATAAACAAAATAGTATTACCATGATAGCTGCAAACCTGTAATTTCTTTTAACAAAACTCATACTTATTACTCCTTAATTGGTTAATATGAAGATTAATCCACGATATCCTGTAAAAGCATTAGAATATTTTGTCTATTCAACAACAGATTTGACTTGTTCGACGGTAAGATTCACCTGTGGTTCGAATTTGTCACTATTCATATAAGTCAACAGGCTATATCGTAATTGCCTGGCAGTGATTCGTTTGTCCAGGTTATTGTTTACGTCAATCGAACAGACTAAAAGTTTGCCGGAGCTGACTGTTGCTTCGAAAAGCAACCCAAGTTTGCGACAATAGTTCCAGTCGTCAATCGGCTGAACGATCGGCTTTACCTCACGAGGCAGACTATCCATAACAAGCGGCTGACTGTTATCCAGCAGATCCTGCCATTGCCAGGAAGCATAAAAATCCGTCGGAAACTTTGCCATCGCGGGATGATTCGAATCGCATAAAAAACCCAACGTATGCTCTCTTTTTTTCGGGAAAGTGATCCGATTCCAGAATATTGGCTGGAACGAGCCTAACGTATCAGCCGTGCGAGAGCGGGGAACTATCAGTAGTACTTTAGCTCCGGAATTTAGTTTAGCTTCAAACTGCTCATCAATGCTTTGTGTTATATAAATATTTTCGGTACTAACCGTTGGTAACTCCGCTGGAAACACCCAAAAATCCCAGTCGTTCGCATATGGCAGGCCGACTAGCTCGATTTCAAGATTTAGCCTGACGGCATTCTTAATATTACTTAAATCAAGCTCGATATTTCCGATACGGGTTAATTCTCCGGTTGGAACAGAACCAACTTCGAACTTTCCGTTTTTGACAATCGTTCCATCATCTGATGTAATCTTCCATTCCAGAATAATATCGGATAAATCCTTCGCGCTATAATTCGCTACATCTACAACAGCTTCGAAGGTTTCATCGTTGGTGAAAATACGCTTTTTCATTCTCGCCAGCGGCACAACATCGTTACAGAACCTTCTATACTGTTCGGCGGTTACATATCCCTTGGATTTCCAAAGGGCATTTAAAACTCCGACAGGAGCGGTACCCTGCCCTGGGAAATCATGTAAATCAAGCAGTTGGAATCCGGCGAAATGAGGTGTTCGCAGGGCCGCTTCGATTTCCTGTTTATAAAGCAAGGTTTGGAATTTTCCACTTGCCATAAGGAACTGTCGGGCAAGGTCACCCATTCCGGCCTTTTGCAGCTTATCTCTGAATATCTCGATATTCTTCGCCTTCAGAACGCCGGTATACTGCTTATCCTCATCCAAATCCGGATACACACACCATTGGCCGATTTCATGACCTAAAACCGGCACCGGGCGAGCTTGGATATGCTCTCGATAATCATCATACGTTTGCGGCGGCTGGTCGAACTTCAGCGTTTTCCATCGCTGGAGCCGTACAGCGTGCTCGATGGAATACTGGTTTTCCTTTATCTGCGGCCA
>CAZKYP010000004.1:37438-45639 GCA_964556885.1 uncultured Pirellulales bacterium
TTCAGGCCGTGTGCCTTCGCGATGTGGATAATTCGTTTCCATTCCTCTATATCCGACGGTGGATAACCGTGCAGCGGGAAAATGCAGCATTCCAGAGTGCCGCGAATAAATATTTTCCGGCCGTTTACGGTAAACTGCTTTTCCTTGATGCCCAGCTCTCTCATGCCGAATTGAACATCTTTGGCTGTTTCTATCCCGTCTCCTTCGAGTGACAATTCCAGTCGATATAAAGCAGGCTGGTATTCATCCCACAGCAAACAATCATCGCCCATATCATATTCGAAAGAGATTTTAGTGTTTTCCGTATCCCACATAACCGGGATTTTCTTCGGTGCTGTCCTGCATTTTTTGACGGTATTAAAACTCTCGGCACAAACGGTTAAGCCGCCCTCTCCAGCTTTACCGGTTGAATTGCCTATCTGAAGCTCAACCTTGATGCGTTTGTTCGATACGTCAGGGAAGATTTGCACATTATCAATCCAGACCTTCGAGTCGGCAACAAGACGGATTCGGCCCGTAATGCCGTTCCAGTTGGATTGAGTCTGGTCGGAAATGCTGTGAGCATCTTTGCCGACAGGGACTACATAACCGTTATCCACACAAACAGATAAATTATGTGTATGACCCGGCTTGAGAAAATTCGAAACATCATATTCGTGCGCCGCTCCCAGGCTGTCACATGAACCAACCAGATTACCGTCCACCCAGACAGTCGTCTTCCAGTGCGGCCGCTCCAATTGCAAAACAATACGCTTGTCCTTCCAATTATCAGGAATCGCCACCTGACGCTGATACCACGCCTTGCCGACGTAATACCTCTCCGGCGTCAACCAGAACGGGCATTTGAAATCTTCAGACTGAACATACTCGGTAAAACGCGGGTCTTTCAATAACTGCACCCCGATGCCGCTTGTCCATTGAGTATCGGCAGAGGGTTTATCTCCATAATCCTGCTCCTGTAACGAGCCGGGCAGATTGATTTTATCTGTTAGTTTGTGTGAGTACCATTGTTCTTCAATTCCGACGTTATCACGATCCAGATTGAAATCCCATTGACCTGACAGGTCAATTTGCTTACTGCATGAAACACAGTTCAAAATCAACACACAAACAAAGCATATTAATATATGTCGCATAATACAGCTCCTCGAAGATAAATGCTGTTCAAATCAATTTACTCAATTCTAAACCAGTCAAAATCAGCATAACCCGGCCTTTGTTGTTTGACCCGAGATATGCAGAACAATCCGACCTTGGCGCCGATCCACCTGCCCGGGACGGCAGTGAACGATTCGCCGATTCCGGTAAAGACCTCCCCATCATGGCTATAACTAAAATCACAGACCGCCCCATTACTGACTTTAACTCTTAAAAATAACGAAATATATGTCCAGTTAACATTGCTATCTTCTTTCTCACTGCTGTTTCTAATTGCATTAATACAGTTACTTTTAACAAGACGACAACCCGATACGGTCCTCTCGACGGCCAGATATGAGTACGACTGCCCCATTATCAGCAGGCCCGCCTTTTCACCAACTGCAAAACCACTGAAATCGACTCTTGTAGTAACAGTAAATTCAGGGGCTGGAAATTTCTGTAAAAACAAATTGGGAACATCCCACAAGTTTGTATAATTTTCAGGAACTACAACCGCGAACAGCCGCAGCCAGTCAGGCCGTTCTCTCATAGACATCCATCCATCCTGACAATTGGCGTGCCATTGCCATTGCAATCCGGGCTTGACCGACATAAACTCGTCGCTCGTCTGCGGTGCATCAACAGGCCAGATTTCACCCACATCCGGTTTCTTGTATCTGGTCACCGGCTCTCCGATGCCATTACCGTCAAAATCGATTCCCATAAGCGGCCAGTCATCAATCCAATTAACCGGATTCAAGTGGACAATCCGGCCATAAGCATCATGGTCCTGAAAATGCACGAACCAGTCTTCACCACTTTCAAGTTCTATCCACCCACCCTGATGCGGGCCATTAATATTCGTCGAGCCTTGTTCCAGCACTCTTTTGGCCTCATAAGGCCCATAAACATTCCTGGATCTCAGAGCCAACTGCCAGCCCTGCTTTACGCCGCCCGCCGGCGCCAGGATGTAGTAATAGCCGTTTCGTTTGTAGAACTTCGGTCCCTCGATAGTCGGCGCCACGCCGTTGCGTCCATCATAAACCATCGTTCCTTCATCCAGCAATTTTGTCCCATCCGGACTCATTCGTCTTACCGTCAGGATGCTGTTGATGCCGGCGCGGCTGTTGGCCCAGGCATGAACAAGATAAGCATTGCCGTCGTCGTCCCACAAGGGACAGGTATCGATCAAACCCTTGCCCTCCTGCACCAAATGCAAAGGTTCCCAGTGTCCCGATGGATTTTTTGTTTTGGTCATAAAAATACCGGCATCCGGATCACCGTAAAAAATCCAGAACCAGCCGTCATAATAGCGAATCGCCGGCGCCCAGACACCATTGCCGTGCTGCGGCGAATCGAATCGCTTATCGGAAAAACGCTCAATAGCATGACCGATGATTTTCCAGTTTACCAAATCCTTGGAATGCAGTACCGGCAGACCAGGCACACAATTGAAGCTGGAAGCCGTCATATAGAAATCATCGCCGACCCGAATCACATCCGGATCGGAGTAGTCTGCATAAATGACCGGATTCTTATATATACTGTCTTCATTGTTCGGATTCCACACAGGATTAACAGGACTCATTTTTTTCCCTTTTATATATGTACAGGATGTAACCTGGCAAAGAATAACCGATATGACTAAGATACCAATCCGAACTACTTGTTTTTTCTCTTTCATTTCTCTTACCTTTGCAGTTCTTTTTTTTCGGTCAAGGTGAAAACACTTATATCCGTTAAACTTTATTAAAATCAAATCATCAGAGTTTTTCCTGCTCAACTTTTTCGAGCTGCGTATCAGGCAGTCCATCGCACTGATGGGCCTTAAAGTCTTCGACGTTTTTCAACACAAATGTCGGTACATCAGGCGCCGTTCGTGCTCTGACATTGTTAAATTCCACATCCTTTACATCTTCGAGAATAAACGGCGGCCGAAAATCATCCTCCATGAAACTAACATCGACATTATTGAATTCGATGCCTTTAACATGGCGAATAAAAAAGCCATAGGCCGGAATAGGTGCATTGCTCACAAAATTCCGAGGGTCGGGATAACCATCCTCCAGTTCGGGAACTTCACCTTTGGCATCTTCAGTCGTGCCTGTGCCTTTGACTAAAATACGAATATTGCTCAGCTTGATATCCTCGATTTCGTAACCTGGAATACCTAAAATAAGCGAGCCGTACCTATGATTAGTATCATAAACCGTGACATTGCTGATATTTATACGCCGCAGCTTGCCTACCGGTACGCCCTCCGGCCCACGCATCCGCCTGCCGAGACGCAAAAAGAATGGGCAATTCGTAACTTCTCTCATCGTTACATTCGAGATAGTTACATCCTCAAGCAAGCCGCCGTCCACCGTCTCCAATGCAAGCCCGCGGCAGTGTTCGAATACGCAGTTGGAAATAGTAATATTCTTGAAACCACCATTTGATTCGGTTCCGAATTTGATACGGCCCGTGACACCGCCGCGGTCTGGAGCCTGCTGCTGAGTGCGTTTAAAAGTGCCATCAAGAAAGGTGCCTTCGTCATAACCGGTAACCTGGCAGTTGGTTATCGTTACATTTTCAGTAGCTCTGGCACAACCAAGTGCAAAAGAGCTCTTTAAGACGATTGCATCATCGTTCGGGGAATTTATCGTACAGTCCGATATACGCACATTGCGGCAGCAATCGACGTTGATACCGTCACGATTGGTGTCTATCTTTACATTGTCAATGGTAAAATTATCCACACCTGTCGGCAGGATGCAGAAATGACCTCCCATCAGAAATGAGACATCTCGAATGATGACATTCCTACAAAGTTTCAGTGCAATAGCTTTATTGCCCGCCCCTTTATCATTCGGCCTGTCCCATTTACCCAGACCTTTGCCGTAGATTAAACCCGGGCCGAGAACCGAAATATTCTCCAGGTTCTCTCCCCATATAAGACTATCGTGCCAGTGACTATGACCGAAGTCCTGATACCGATGCTCGTCCCCCCACGGATTCGGCTCAGCCTCGTCGTAACCACCCTGCTCACTGTTCTCGGCTGCAAGAAGTACTGCACCATGGTCGAGATAAAGTGCAATATTGCTTTTCAGACGAATCGAAAAACTCGGATATGTACCCGCGGGAAAATATACAGTCCCGCCGCCGGCCGCTGCGGCTGCCTCTATCGCCTTATTTATCGCTTCTGTGTCAAGCGTCTTACCGTCACCGACAGCACCATACTTTTTAACGTCGTATGTCTGACCACAAAGCTGAGTGCATGCCAGAAATCCAACTACAATACCACTAACACAAAGCAATCGAATCAACTTATTCATAATTCCTGCTCCCTGCAATGAACCTTTCAAAAAGTGTCCATTGAGAATTACTCTAAATTACTGTTCGGCATTTACACTAATACTTGCTTGTTTTAATCCTTCCGACTTTGCAGTGACATTTATTTTCCCGGTTTTTCCTTCGACGGAACGCAGTATCAGCATAGCCTTACCGTAAAACAACTTTCGATAATCCGCCTGAAACGGCTCGAATGACAACGGATTCCCGTTGCCGACGCCGGCTATCTCTGCAGGCCCCTCAACGTCGAAATTAATAAGATTGTCCGCCAGTGGGCACACCGTTCCCCTGTCATCCAAAGCCTCTACAAGCACATAACAGAGGTCCTCGCCCGAAGCCAGAATCTTCTTTCTATCCTGAGTCAAACGAATTGCCGCAGGCTCTCCCGCAGTCTTCATAACAACTTCACCTATTTTCTTGCCGTCTTTATATGCAATTGCCTTCAATTCTCCGGGTTCATAAATAACATCCATCCACCTTAAACGATACTTGTCAACTACAGCATAATAATCATTTGCATCAGAATGAACTTCTTTTAACTTTGTTCGTTTACCGAGTGATTTTCCATTGAGGAAAAGCTCCGCCGAATCCCCGTTCGTATAGACAAAAACAGGGACCATGTGGCCAACACGATCCGGCCAGTTCCAGTGCGGCAAAATGTGCACTGTTGTGGTATCCGGCCGCCAGTAGCTTTTATAAAGATAGAACCTGTCCTTCGGAATGCCGCAAAGATCGACAATCCCGAAATACGAGCTGCGGGCCTGGCGGCTGAACGGCGTCGGCTCGCCTAAATAATCGAAACCCGTCCAGACGAACTCTCCGGCTACGAATCTGTCGTCCTCCATAAGCTGAAATTCCTTATCGGGAATATCCGACCACTGAGCCGCATTGAGATCGTACGAATCCACTTGAAGCTTATCAGAGAAATCCGTCTTGTTTTCTGGAAGCGGCAGCTCGTAAAATCCACGTGTGCTGAGAGTGGAGGCCGATTCGCTGTAGATAATTGGCTTGTCTGGATATGTCTCCCTGTACCTGGCATATCTTCTGCCGTAATTCCAGCCGGTCAGGTCAAGAGCATCGAGAATCGGCTCTTCGACCGTATTTGGAATATGACAGGCCATACCCACAGGGCGCGTCGGGTCGTATTTTCGCACGAAATCACTCATAAATTTCACCCGCTCCGGCGACTTGCCTTCTCTATCACGCGGCTGGTTGCCTATTTCATTGCCGATAGACCAGATAACAACGCTGGGATGATTTCGGTCACGCATTACAAGACTTTTAATATGTTTCTCAGCATATTCTTGAAGCGGTGGCTCACCTCTGGTACGCCCCGCCTTATCGTCCCACTTATCAAAAACTTCATCCCACACCACCATTCCCATCCGGTCACACATTTCGATCAGTTCCGGCGCCGATGGATTATGGCTCGTACGTATGGCGTTGCATCCCATGTCCTTCATAATTTCCAGTTGCCGTTCCATAGCCCTTGGATAAAAAGCAGCTCCGAGGGGACCCTGGTCGTGATGCAGATTCACACCATAAAGCTGTACTCTTCTGCCGTTGAGATAAAATCCGTCATCGGCAGTAAACTTGAAGGTACGAATACCGAATGTGTTAATCTCGCAATCCAGTATCTTGTCTCCATCTCGAACCGTCACCTTCGCAGTATAAAGTTTAGGGCTGTTCACATCCCATCGCTGCGGTTTTGAAACTGTAAATGTCTGGTCCAGTTCGCCTGTACCATTGGCGGCGACTGCATCGCTCTTCGTACCTTTTGCAACCTGTTTGCCGTCAGGATTATATATAACAGTATCTATAATAATATTTCGATTGTTATCGAGATGATTTTCGATTGACGAACAAACACGGACGATTGCCGAAGAGTCACCTACTTCCGGCGTGGTTATATATGTGCTCCAGTGAGCGATATGCACAGGTTCATTAATCGTCATAGTCACTTTGCGATAAATACCCGCGCCGGGATACCAGCGAGTACCCTGCCTGCGGGTATCGACAAGGACGGCTATCGTATTGGATTCGCCGAACTTGACATAATTCGTGGCATCAACACGAAACGAAGTGTATCCGTAATCCCAACTGCCGGCCAACCTGCCGTTTATATAGACCTTTGGAAACGCCATCACTCCATCGAAATCGAAATATACCTGCTTGCCTTCGTCCGAAGCGTCGAGCGAAAAAGTCTTCCGATACCAGCCGACACCTCTCCACGGTAGTTTTCCGGCATAACCGTTTTCTCTTTCGTTGAACGGCCCGGAAATCGCCCAGTCATGCGGCAGGCGAACCTGCTGCCACGTCGAATCATCGAAATTCGGCATCTCCGCCCCTGACTGCTCACCCTTGGCAAATTTCCAGTATCGATTGAAATTCATAACTTTCCGCACCTTCAACGATTCCGCCATAGCCGCACCAAAGTTTGATAAAGAGCTGCATCCGAATATAATTGCTGAAATCCCGATTAAGACAATCACAATTAATACACTCTTCCCTCTGTTCATTTCGTTATCTCCATATTATATTTCGATTTCGTTTATATCTACAGTGCAGTTTATTTCTGCTAACCAGCTATGAGCCTGACATGTTATTAAATCAAAATCATGTTTAAAAGTCGAGGGAGAACTGAATGCGTGAACGTAAAAGAATTATTTGATTTTTACGTCCCATACTTTCGAGCGGCGTGATTTTCCTTCCGGCCCTTCGATATCGAGCACGACGACAAACTCGCCCGGCTTTTCATATTGATGAACCGGGTGCTGCTCCGTTGACGTCATCCCGTCGCCGAAATCCCACTTCCAGGATGTAATAGTTCCGTAGGACAAATCCTTAAACGCAACTAATCGTCGGTCCATATCTAATATCTCATAAGACCACTGGGCCTCGATTGGTTTGAGGAATTGCTTTTCCAGCGGCATTAACTGAAACGCACATAAAAGCGAAGCATTACCATACATCCTGTGATGTCTCGAAAGGTTCCAGAATCCGTTGTTGCCCCGGCTGTCGACATCATCATAATCAATAATCGCCCAGCACAAACCGATTATCTTGTTCTCCCACAGGACAGATTCGACGGCACGCTGCGGCCCTTCGGCCCCGGCGTAATCGAAAGGTGTTATCCAGAATTCCAGCACAAGCTTGCCCGACTGGCCGGGCTTGAAATTATATTTACAGACGGCGTTGGAATACGGAAGCTCTTTTATCCACGGCTGCACGCCCCAGGCCAATGTCCAGTCCTTACCCTCAGCGGGAGTAAATATATGATAATTCTGGGCATGTACACCATGTACTGCCCGGTTAGCCTCCCATACGCTAATCCTGTCGTCGCCATCCGCTGCAAGCCCTACCTGCTCGGGTATCCATAATTCGCTATGTCCCTTGTCAATCAGAGGCCCGCCGGATGCATCAGCATCTACCACAATCTCGAAAGTATCGTTATGCAGGCCGGGCAGTGAAAAATCCCAGTAGTTATCATAAGCTTCATAAAGAAAATAAAGCTTGTTCATACCCTTGACCCACCCTACTCGAACACGTACATCGAGGTTGTTCGGGTCCGGTTTTGCGTGCCTGCCGTTATCGTCTACAAGCTGGTCCGCACCGATTGTATATTCATCCGGAACCATCGACCAGTCATCCGTATTGCCGTCTATTCTCGGAATTTTATCCGCAGGAAACTGAAATACCTTGAATGTCACGTCCTGCCGCTGTAGCGC
>CAZKYP010000005.1:0-45304 GCA_964556885.1 uncultured Pirellulales bacterium
AAAAATCTGACAGGCAGGTATTATCCTTCAAGATATATATCGAATCGGCTTCTCAGATCCTCGATATCGAAATCGTTTCTGCTAAAGGCGACAGGCTCGTACAAACACGAATCGATACGAATCGAGCATATATAGTAAAAGACGGGATGGATGATTATTCTTCAACAGCAACACTGGATGCCGGCAAGTGGTATTCTTTAGAAATCAAGCTGGATGGTGACGCGAGGCGGTTTTCCATATATCTGGATGGGAGAATGATTGCAGAAAACCGGCAATTTTCCACCGAAGCAGGCGCTGCCGAGAGGATTGTTTTCCGGACGGGCCAATATCGACTGACAGACGATGTTCAGGAATATAAAAGTGGGAACGATTTCAAGCCGGGATGGGATGAACCGGGCGCCGATGAAAAATTAACAGCGGCTGTGTATTACATCAAAGATTTTTCCGTTACAAAATCAGAAGACAAAGAAACACAGAGGCAAGCTCAGTCAGTCTTAAACACCGAGGACTTTAAGCATTATGTTGATTATTTCAACGGCATGGAGGAAGAAGATGTCGCCAATTATATCCCCAACGCCGCATCGTGGGAATGGATGAAGGAAAACATTCCATTATTTGAATGCCCGGATAAAGAATTCGAGCAGATTTATTATTATCGCTGGTGGACGTACCGCAAGCATATCAAAAAAACGCCCGCAGGATTCGTCCTGACCGAATTTATTACGCCGGTCAAACACGCAGGTATATATAACACGATAAGCTGCGCGCTCGGTCATCATATATACGAAGGCCGCTGGCTGAAAAATCAGCGGTACTTAAATGAATACACTTTGTTCTGGCTTCGCGGAAATAACGGAGGCCCTCAGCCTCACTTTCATCAATACAGCAGTTGGATTGCGGATGCCCTGTACAATAGATACCTCGTCAATCAAGATAAAGAATTTTTAATTGATTTACTTTTCGATTTGGTTAAAGACTATCAGCAGTGGGAAGAAGAAAAACTTTTAGATAATGGAATGTTCTGGCAGTACGACGTTCGCGACGGTATGGAAGAATCGATCAGCGGCTCACGGACCGCTAAAAACACCCGCCCTACCATAAACAGCTATATGTACGGTAACGCCCTTGCCATCTCAGAGATAGCTAAAATGGCCGGCGAGATGGAGCAGTATGAAAAGTTTCATAAAAAGGCAGATCAACTCAAAGAGCTTGTACAAGAAAATCTTTGGGACGGCCACGCCAAATTTTTCAAGGTGCGTTTTGAAAACGGATATCTTTCCGATGCCCGTGAGGAAATCGGATTTATCCTCTGGTATTTCAACCTTCCCGATTCGGGCTTTGAGGATGCATGGATTCAGGTGCTTGATCCCGATGGTTTTAATGCTCCTTTCGGCCTGATGACTGCTGAAAGACGACATCCCAAGTTCAGAACTCATGGCGTGGGCGGTTGTGAATGGGACGGCGCCGTCTGGCCGTTTGCAACCACCCAGACACTCGTCGGCATGGCAAATCTGTTGCGAGACTACAAACAATCCCGCATAGCGAATAAAGACTATTTCAACACATTACAAACTTATGCAAAGGCACATCGAAAAAATAATAAACCGTATATAGGCGAATATCAGGATGAGAAAACCGGCGCCTGGCTAAAAGGCGACAATCCGCGCAGCCGCTATTATAACCATTCAACCTTTTGTGATTTGGTCATCTCCGGCTTAATCGGTCTTTGCCCGCAACCTGATGACACTATAGTGGTCCATCCACTTGTCCCCGTTAATACATGGGAATGGTTCGCACTGGACAACGTTTATTATCACGGAAAGAAAGTGACAGTCATCTGGGACCGGTCCGGCGAAAAATACAAAAGAGGCAAAGGCCTGTCTGTCTTTGCAGATGGAAAACTTGTCGCTCATTCGCCTTCACTTGAAAAATTAAAGGTAAACTTAAATTTATAAATATAGATTCGATTAAACACTATTATGGATAATTTGAACTACGGAATTATTGGAAATTGTAAGAGTGCCGCATTGATAGACCAATACGGCAGCATCGACTGGTGTTGCCTGCCAAACTTCGATTCGACTTCCATATTCGCGAAGATTCTGGACTCGAATACCGGCGGACATTTTAGCATCGAACCGATAGGACAATATCGAATCGACCAGCAATACCTCGGTAAAACGAATATACTCGTAACAAAATTTTCATGCGCCGGGCATGCTTTCGAGTTGGTAGATTTTATGCCCCGCTACAAAACGGATGACGGTTTGTATCACTGCCCACCCGACATAATCCGGTACATTCGGTATATTTCAGGCAAACCGAAAATCCGAATTCACTATCAGCCGCGACCGGCTTATGCACAACATCCGGTCAGAATCGAGACGACGGACGAATTCATTAAACATCTGACGGTCAAGGGACAATATGAATCTGTGTACCTTTATACAGATTTGTCCTTCGAAAAAGTTATAAACGCCGAACCGGTCGAGATTGAACGGGACTGCTACCTGCTGCTCAGTTACAATCAAAAGCTTTTCAGGCCGGACCTCAACTGGGCCCAACTGGAATTCGAACGGACAAAAGTATACTGGCTTGGCTGGGTTGCTAAAACCAAGGTTGTCACCGGCTATCAAAAAGAGGTCGAGAGGAGTTCCCTGCTCCTGAAACTTTTGGCCTATCAGAAGACAGGGGCAATCCTCGCGGCCGTAACAACCAGCATTCCCGAGACAATCGGCGACGTTCGAAACTGGGATTACAGGTATTGCTGGATTCGGGACGCCTCCATGACAATTACTACTCTGGCAAGGCTGGGACATTTCAACGTGGCGAAGCGTTTCCTGCAGTTCATACTTGATATCGTTCCTTACAAGGATGAAAATATTCAAATCCTGTATCCCATCCATCATCGTGGCCGCGTAACGGAGATAGAACTGCCCTGGCTGTCAGGTTATGAAAATTCCAGGCCGGTGCGAATCGGCAACGCCGCCGTCAAACAGAAGCAAAACGACGTTTACGGTGTGCTGATAGATGCGATTTACCACAGCCTGATGATTTTCCACCAGACGTTAAACAATAAGGACGAAATCTGGACGGTCGTAAGGACTCTCGCACGTCACGTGAGAAATAACTGGAAAAAACTGGACTCGAGTATCTGGGAATTCAGAACTGAACGAAAACACTTCACGTTCTCGAAAATTCTATGCTGGGTCGCGATGGACCGGGCCGCCCGAATCGCCAACTTCTTCGGCAAAAAAGATGACGCGATAAGCTTCACAAAATCCCGTGAAGAAATCAAGAACGACATTCTTAAAAAAGGCTGCGATCCCGTCAACAATACATTGACCCAGTTCTATGGCGGCACGTCTATGGATGCGGCCAATCTTTTGGCGCAGCAATACGGCTTTCTATCACAAAAGGACCCAATCTACATTAACACAGTTTTAGAAATCTGCAAAAAACTATGTAGAGACGGACTAATGTATCGATACAAGACGCCGGATGATTTCGGTGTGCCTGTGTCGTCTTTTACAATATGCACCTTCTGGATGATTAAGAGCCTGTACCTGATCGGGCAGCAACAGCAGGCGATAGAGATGTTCGAACGTGTTCTGCAATACAGCAACCACGTCGGTCTTTTCAGTGAGGATATAGACTTTTCCTCAAAGCGGCTGTTGGGTAATTTCCCGCAGGGTTATTCTCATATCGCCTTGATTGATACAGCCCTGACTATTTCTGACAGCCCGGATTGGTCCAAAGAGACCGAACATTTCCAGCCATGAAAACTGAAATCAGACGGAAAGACATCGAACCGCGACAGACGGCATCCCGCCGGAATCTTCTCCTTTTTAACTTCACAGGATTGTAAGGATCAAGTAGAATACCCCGCTAATTCAAGGGTAGAATTTTAGCATAGCCCTTTGTAATTTAATAAAATCACAATTTAATCGGATGGTATAAACAGAATAATGGAAAACAAAAAAACAAAACACTCTGGTAAATCGCGATATCTCTGCGGCAAACGGATACTGCCGGAACCCATTTCCAAGGCAACGGATATCGTAAAACTGATCGACAGTATGGACGCATACAACGGCGGACGGCTACGGGCCGCATGCCATCTCTTACGAGACAAGTATTCCCAGGAAGATGTGACTGTCGGTTTGAGCATCGCAGGCGCATTAACGCCGGCGGGACTCGGACCTTCGACTATTATCCCTCTGATGAATCACGGTTTTGTTGACTGGCTCAGCGCGACGGGCGCAAACATGTACCACGACCTGCATTTCGCGTTCAACCTGCCCATGCACAGGGGCAGCCATACGGTCGATGATGTGGATCTCAGGGAAAAAGGCGTCACAAGGATTTATGATATCCTGTTCGATTACGAAGATGTTCTGATGGAAACGGACAGGAGACTGCGGCAAATCATGGTAAGACCGGAATTCCAGAAAGAGATGGGTACGCGTGAATTCTATCATCTTCTCGGGAAAATCCTCAATGAACATGAGCAGAAAAACGGCCTTGGCCAGGTAAGCGTACTGGCTGCGGCCTATCGCAACGGAATACCAGTCTTTACGTCTTCGCCGGGAGACTCGACCATCGGGATGAACGTTGCCGGGCTGGAACTGCTGGCCGAGGCCACAGGTTTGCAGGAGCAATTCAAGTTGAAAATTAATCCGAGTATCGACGTCAACGACTCAACGGCCATTATTTTAAACGCCAAGAACTATGAAAACGGCAAGACAGCAGTTATCCTGATCGGCGGCGGAAGTCCCAAGAACTTCATGCTTCAAACGGAGCCGCAGATACAGGAAGTGCTGATGATTCCGGAAGTGGGACAGGATTACGACATTAATATAACGGACGCCAGACCTGACACGGGAGGTCTCTCGG
Organism: uncultured Pirellulales bacterium; assembly: GCA_964556885.1. Lineage (GTDB taxonomy): Bacteria > Planctomycetota > Phycisphaerae > Sedimentisphaerales > Anaerobacaceae > CAZKYP01. The sequence continues at coordinate 4,897 of CAZKYP010000005.1, forward strand.
GTGCACCTCCGAGTGAAGCCGCAAGCTGGGGTAAAATCGATCCGACAAAACTGGACGAAACCGTGACGGCATACCTCGACGTCACGGCCGCGTTTCCGATGATGGTGGCATACGTTATTCAAACCACCGGGCCGAAAAAGCAGAAAAGGCTGTACGACCGCGCACAGGAACTGCACGAAAAGCTGATCCGGTCCTATCTTGAAAATAACAAAGAGGTAGAAACACTCAAGAAGCTCATCAAGAAACTGAATATCTGAGAGGAACGACGAGGACATGAAGAAAGAATCTCTCAGGCTGGCAAAGAAATACGGTACTCCCTTATTCATACTCGACCATAACCGTATAAGAAGGAACTATCGCACCTTCAAGAGGCACCTTCCGCGAGTCCAGGCATACTACGCGGTGAAAGCGAATTCCAATCAGGAAATTGTCAAAACGCTGTTCGACGAGGGCGCGAGCTTCGACGTTGCCTCCTACAATGAGTTCATGCAGGTCTATGAGTACATCCGGCACTTCGAGGAGAAAGACAAGGATTTCTATATCTGGGACAGGATCATTTTCTCGAATACCATCAAGGACAGGGACACACTAAAAAAAATCCGGCGATATAAGCCCCTTGTGACATTCGATAATCCGGATGAACTGAAGAAAATCAAAAAATACTGCAACACCGCCGGCGTGGTCCTGCGGCTGAAGGTCCCGGATTCCGGCTCCCTGGTGGAATTGAGCTCAAAATTCGGCGCAGAGCCCGGTGACGCAGATGCTTTGATCGAACAGGCTTTCGACCTGGGGCTTACGGTCGAAGGATTGAGCTTTCATGTCGGAAGCCAGTGCACCGCAGTCGATAACTACATCGCCGCACTGGATATCACCTCCCAGATATTCCACAACGCGCGCAATAAAGGCTACAATATCAACATCGTGGACATCGGCGGCGGATTCCCTGTCCCCTACGATTCACATGTCCCGAAGTTCGAGAAGCTCGCGAAGGTCATTAATACCGAGTGCACGAGGCTTTTCCCGAAGGACGTGGAGATCCTCGCCGAGCCGGGCCGATTCATTGTGGCCACGGCCGCAGTACTGGTCTCGGAGATTGTCGGAAAGGCCAGGCGCGACGGCAAGATCTTCTACTATATCAACGATGGAGTCTACCACACGTTCTCCGGCGTCGTCTATGACCACTGGATTCCCAATTTTTACTCTTTCAAAAGAGGCGATACGGAAGTCTGCGCTGTTGTCGGACCCACATGTGACAGCTTCGACAAGATCTCGCTCTCGGAGCAGCTTCCGGCCAACCTGCAGATCGGCGACTATCTTTATACCGAGAATATCGGCGCATACAGCACCGCCTCTTCGACAAAATTCAACGGCTTCGAAGGCGCCAAAATCCTGCACGTGAACAATTGAACTGAATCCGAACTATCACGCCGCCATTAAGATGATCTATACAGATACTTTCCACGTCAAAACGAAATATAAAGGCAACTACTCCTTCCAATAGCGGGGGGAGGATTCGAACCTCCGACCTCCGGGTTATGGGCCCGACGAGCTACCAGACTGCTCTACCCCGCGGTCATATACATATATATACTACAAAAAGAATCTTTTTTCAAGAACAACAAAAATAAATTACAACCTATCGCGAATTTCCGCGGCTAATTTATCTATTTTCCCGTTGGGATATTTATAATGAGGCCAGCGGCTGAAGACGCCGTCCCCGGTATTTCGAGGAATAATATGAAAATGTAAATGCTCCACCAACTGCCCCGACGCCCTGCCGTTATTGCACAACAAATTATACCCGTCGCAATTCATCGCGGCGGCTACTGCACCAGCTATTCTGCCAAGACTCGAAGCCACTTTACTTAAAATTTCAGGTGGGCAATCATGCAGTTTCTCAAAGTGCCGCTTAGGAATCACAAGGGTGTGACCATCACTTATTGGGCCGATATCGAGAAAAGCAAGAACATCTTCGTCTTCGTAGATTTTCACTGCAGGAATCTGTTCCGCGACTATTTTGCAAAAAAGACAATTTTCTCCGCTCATAGTGGGATTATCCTGCAAAAAAATATATTACTGTGATTTGCCGCCCTGGCTTTCGGTGTCCTGTGCCTCGTTAGTTTTTTGGTCTTCAGCGGCTGAGTCAGCTTGGGAAGCATCTTTTGCCTCGGCTATTTCCTGTGTCTGTTCGCTTTTTCGTGACTTCCTTCGAGAGCGTTTTTTGTCGGTGGTCTTTGCCTGTTTTTCCGGTTTCTCATCTTCGCCGACAAGCTGCAGTAAAACAAGCTGGCCATTATCACCCAGTCTCCTTAAGGACAGCCGGACAATCCTCGTGTAGCCACCCGGCCTGTCAAGGTACCTCGGTCCGATCTCGCTGAATAATTTCCCGACCACAGTACCCTTCCGTACGGCTTCACCCTCAACATCTTCCACAATATCACGGTTTCCGAGCAGGGCAATAGCTCGCCTCCTGTTCTGAAGCGTGCCTTTCCTGGCCAATGTTATTAATTTCTCGGCAAAAGGTTTTACTTCCTTGGCCTTTTCTATCGTAGTTGAAATTGTCTCGTGCTCGATAAGCGAAGCGACCATATTTCGCCGCATTGCCAGACGATGTTCTTTTGTTCTACTTAATTGTCGACCTGCTATTCTGTGACGCATATAACCATATTCCTCTTATCCGGCAATTTCCACACCGATATAATCAAGCCTGTCCTTAAAATTAACTACCAGTATCCGTCATTCCCAAAGACATGCCGATGTCTGCAAGTTTTCTCTTAATCTCCCGCAGAGAAGTCTTTCCGAAACTTCGTATCCTCAGCAAATCAGCTTCGGTCATTTTCACCAACTGTCCAACTGTTTCAACTTTTGCCGACTCGAGGCAGTTGCTCGCCCTGACGGAAAGCTCCAGCTCCTGTATCGGCATATTTAATTTCTGGATTAGTTCCTCATCCACCTGCTGTTCCGTCGTTTCCGGCTCGGCTATCTTTGAAGCGGCAACAGTCTGCTGTCCAATCTCAAAATACTGTACAAACGGATTAACATGTTTTCGTAAAATCTTTGCGGCTTCAACCAGTGCCATTTCAGGCGTGACCGTTCCGTTGGTCCAGATTTCCAGAACCAGCTTATCATAATTTGTTTTCTGGCCTACACGAGTATCCTCGGTCGTGTAACGAACTCTTGTCACCGGTGAATAAACGGCATCGATCATTACCCTGCCGATTTCCTGGTCGAACCTGTCTGCTACCGCGATCCGCTCGGTAGCCGGAACATAACCGCGACCGTTCTCAACGACCATTTCCATTTCGAAGTTAACCTTATCGGTCAACGTAGCCAGCACCAAATCCTTGTTTATCACTTCAATGGCCGGATCGGCTACTATCCTGGCAGCCGTCACCGCACCGACTTCGTTGGCCGAAACAGTCATCACTTTAGGGCCCTCGTCATGCAGCCTGATTACCAGACTCTTGATGTTCAAGACGATATCGGTGACATCTTCCATCACCCCTTTTATCGAGCTGAATTCATGGCTGACACCTGTTATTTTAATGCTTGTTACGGCGCTACCTTCCAAAGAGGAAAGCAATATGCGTCTCAGGCTGTTACCAATAGTCGTGCCGAAACCACGTTCGAAAGGCTCAATTAAAAATCGGCCGTACTTATCGCTCGAAACAATCGTGTCACGTTCAACACGAGTCGGCAACTCCAAACCACGCCATGTTACTCGCATACCTGTCTCCTATATCAATCTTGAGTCTTAAGTTCGAGTATTTTCCATTTTGCCAAGACTCAACATCAGAAACTAAAAATCATATTGTTTCTATCTCGTGCACAACTCTACAACCAACTGCTCTTCCACCGGAATCTGAACGTCATCACGGCTCGGTAAAGCAACTATCGTAGCTTCCGGCTTTTCTCGTGACAGTTGCAGCCAACCCTGTGTCGTAAAGTTTGGGTTGTTTTCCAACTGCTCTTTTATCTTTTTAACGCTTTTAGCAGAACCTTTCACGGTTATCTTGTCCCCGATTTTAGTAGAGTAATCACTTATATTTACCTTGCGTCCGTTCACATAGATATGCCCGTGACTAATCAACTGTCTTGCTTCCTTTCGTGATGACGCAAAATTCAATTTATAAACCACATTATCCAATCGCCTTTCCAGCAACTGTAACAGCGATTCACCGGTATTGCCCGTCCCTCTTTGGGCCTCATGAAAATACCTCATAAATTGTCTTTCAAGAAGCCCGTAATATCTTTTAACTTTTTGCTTTTCCCGCAAGCGAACACCATACTCGCTCAATCTTCCTCTTCGCCACCCGTGCATTCCGGGGGCCAGGTTTCGCTGTTTTTTCTCTATGGGGCACTTCGCCGTTTCACATCTTATGCCCTTGAGCATAAGCTTCATTCCTTCGCGGCGGCATTGCTTACAGGATGAACCAAGATAACGTCCCATCTGTTTTATTTATCTCCAAACTATCTTTTTTACAGTTTTTATACTCTTCTTCTTTTAGGCGGCCGACAACCATTATGAGGCAGAGGAGTAACATCTTCGATAGAAGCTATACGCAGCCCCGCCTGTTGCAAGGCGGAGATTGCCGACTCACGACCCGAACCCGGCCCTTTTACCCTGATTTCCACCTCCCTGACACCGTTACGCATTGCGGCACTGGCACATATTTGTGCAGCCCTCTGGGCCGCAAAAGGTGTACTCTTGCGAGAGCCCTTGAAACCCACACAACCCGATGAGCTCGAGCACACTGCGTTACCGTCCATATCAGTTATAGTAATCAATGTATTGTTGAACGTTGCCTTTATATGCACTATCGCCCGAACAACATTTTTTCTGACTTTTCGTTTAGTTTTTTTTGCCATCAGGTAACAAAGCCCTTTACTTTAGCAGGTAATATATATGCTGTTAAATCTTACCTATTCTCCTTCACGCCTTTCTTGCCCGCAACGGTCTTTCTCGGCCCTTTACGGGTGCGTGCATTACTCTGAGTACACTGCCCGCGAACAGGCAAACCTCTTCTGTGGCGGGTACCTCTGTAACAATTTATGTCCCTCAGGCGGGCGATATTTTGAGCAACCTGCCTGCGAAGCTGACCTTCCACCACATAGTTGCGGTCAATAATCTGCGTAATACTGCTTAACTCATCTTCACTGAGCTTGCCGGCTTTCATGTTTACATCTATCCCGGCTTCTTTCAGAATCTGCCTGGACGTATGCTTGCCGATACCGGCAATATAAGTAAGCGAAATCCATATATCTTTATCATTGGGAATATCAACACCAACTATACGCGGCATATAAGCTCCTTATCGTTATTCGTTTCCTCTGTCAAGCTTTCGCCTTCATGATATAAGATCAGCCCTGCCGTTGCTTGTGCCTCGGATTCGAACAGATTACACGTACAACGCCTTTTCTGCGAACAATCTTACAATTCTCACAAATACGTTTTACTGAACTTCTGACTTTCATTTTTCATTTCCGTTTTATACGGCCGTTTCAAAAAACCAATTACGATTAACTGGTTATAATAATTCGACTCACATTAATGCCTTAAAATTATCCTGCCTCGATTTAAATCATACTGCGACATTTCCACAATAACAGTATCGCCGGGTAGAATCCGAATAAAATTCATACGCATCTTGCCGGACACATGAGCCAGAATCTTATGCCCGTTCTCAAGCTCTACTTTAAACATCGCGTTCGGCAAAGCTTCGGTCACCTTGGCCTGTAATCTTATTGTGTCCTTCTTTGCCATATTATCTTGTTTTATGACCTTTAATTCTTTTGAACCATGCTCTATACTATTTTCTCTCAGTTAACACCTCACAACCATTTTCCATGACTGCAATTGTATGCTCAAAATGAGCCGAGCATTTTCCATCTCTTGTCACAACCGTCCATCCGTTCCTAAGGGTTCGTACGGCGCTACTACCCGTATTAATCATCGGTTCGACAGCCAGTACCATTCCTTCAGCCAGAACAATATCGTCTCTCAACAAATCTCTGCTGACAAAGTTCGGCACTTTGGGTTCTTCATGCATCTCTCTGCCGATACCGTGCCCGACAAAATCCTTTACTACAGAAAATCCTGCGGATTCCGCACACTTCTGCATTTGGCCGGCTATCTGGCTCCATTTAACTGTCGGTGCGGCTTTTTCAATAGCAATCTCAAGAGCACGCTTTGTCACATCCATTAATCTGCGTTTGCCTTCCGAAATACTCCCGATGGCAACTGTAACGGCCGCATCTGCACAATAACCGTCGAGTCTGACGCCAAAATCGATGCTGAGAATATCGCCGTCTTTCAGTACTACATCATCCGAAGGAATTCCATGGACGACCTGCTCATTCAACGAGGTACAAATAGCACCGGGAAACGGTATTTTCGACAGGGGTGTTCGAACACCCTTAAATAAAACCTCGGCTCCGGCATCGGTGGCCATCTGCGTTGCAATGCTATCCAGGTCGGCGGTAGTAACTCCCGGCTCTGCAATCTCCTTAAGTTTTAAAAGAACATCAGCTACAACAGCACCTGCCCTGCGCATCAATTCAATCTCTCTTCGGCTTCGAAGCGTTATAGCCATCTATATCAACATCTCGTGGTTCGAAATCTTCCTGCTCGTCATATCTTGACAAGCATGCCAAGTTTCTTAAACACACGAGACTTCACCTCATCCGGGTCCTTTTCTGCATCTATATCAAGAACATTGCTGTTTTTCTTATAGTAATCAACCAGCGGCTCTGTCTGCTGGTGGTACGTTTTAAGACGTTTCAATACTACCTCGGGACTATCATCCGGTCGCTGAACAAGTTTGGTTCCGTCATTATCACATTTGCCGTCGACCTTAGGTTTCAGGTTTTCGATATGATAAACCGCACCGCATTTGGGACAGCTTCTTCTGCCGGTCATCCGCCTGTTAATTACCGAATCATCTATTTCCAGATTTATAACGACATCAATTTTCTGGTCGCTTAACGCTAATGATTTATCAAGTTCTACAGCTTGATTAACCGTCCTCGGGAACCCATCAAGTATAAAACCTGCGGCAGGCGCTTTACTTATGGCTTTAGCCATCATACGAATTATTAAATCGTCCGGCACAAGCGCACCCGAATCCATGTAACTTTGGGCCTTTTTGCCTAATTCAGTACCTCCGGCCCTTTCCTGCCTTAAAATATCTCCACTTGATAAATGAAGCAGACCATATTCGCCTACAATATTTTTACATTGTGTTCCTTTACCTGCACCGGGAGCACCTAATAACACTATTCTCATGAGTACGCTCCTTTTATTCTGCCGGTACTGCTGAAACCTTCATAACTGCGCATCAACAGGTTTGCTTCTATTTTCTGCACAAGGTCCAACGAAACACTCACAACAATCAATAAACCGGTGCCGCCGAGAAAGTTTGCTATCCGGGAATCAACACCCATCAATATAATCATCAGCGACGGTACAACAGCAATTATCGAAAGGAAAGCCGCTCCAAAGTATGTGATTCGAGTCATCACTGTTTCCAGATAATCGGCCGTCCTGCGCCCGGGACGAAGACCCGGTATAAAACTTCCGGAATCCCTCAGATTCTTGGCCATTTCCTTGGGCTGAAACTGTACCGTTACCCAGAAATATGCGAACAAGAAGATTAGAAGCATATACAGAACGTTATAGGTGTACGAACGATAACTAAAGGCTTCCTGAAATAATTGAAGAACTACCGAGTCGGTTAGGCTCGGAATCTTCGACATATAACTGATGATAATAGGCGGGAACATCATAAAACTTGAAGCGAAGATAATCGGCATCACGCCTCCGTGGTTGACACGAAGCGGCAGGTAATGTCTTTGACCGCCATATATGCGGCGGCCTCTCATCTGTTTTGCCTGCTGAATCGGTATCCGACGCTGGCCTTGAGTGATAAGAATTGCACCGGCTACAACGAACACAAAAGCGGCAATCAGGAATAAAATCTTCGCAGGACCATATTTGCCCGGGGATGTCACAACAGTAAAGTCCGTCAACTGCCAGACCTCCCAGACCGCCCAGGGCATCCGGGATATAATACCGGCCATAATAATCAAGCTGATTCCGTTGCCTATTCCGTACTCGTCTATCTGCTCACCGAGCCACATCAGAAAAATCGTACCGGCGGTCATACCGACAACGCCCATTATCATGGCCTGGCGCTCCATTCCCACATAAGTCAGACCCGAGCCGCCCATCAGCTTCATGTACATTATCGATTGAATTACACATATAAAAACGGTCAGGTACCGCGTATACTCCTGTATCTTTTTATAGCCTGTTTGGCCTTCCTGCCGCAATTTCTTTAAACTGGGAATTACTTCACCGAGCAGCATAAGAATAATCGACGCGGTGATATACGGCATTATCCCGAGCCCGAACAAACTGCTTTGGTCCAGCCTTCCGCCTGTAAACATCTGCATCATTTCGGCGGCTCTGCCGAGCGGGGTATTCGACTGAGTTGCAGCTTCAAACACTTTGGACTGGTCAAATCCGGGTACCGGGATATGGAAACCGACCCTGTAGATTATAAGCAGCGCCACGGTAAAAATGATCTTGTTGCGCAGATCTTTGATTCTGAATATATTTGCTATTGTCCCAAGCATTATTTCTTATCTCTTATCTTATGCATCATGCAAATTCATTTAACAGATATTGTCCATTGACCAAAATCATATTACCATTACCGACCCGCCGGAGGCGGCTATCTTCTGCTCAGCCGATTTACTGAATTTGTGAGCATTTACCTGCAGCTTCTTCGTCAGGTCGCCCTTTCCGAGAATCTTAACCTTAATCTTATTACTGTTAATCAAACCAGCGTCAGATAACTGCTCTATTCCGATAACAGCGCCGTCCTCGAATCTTTCAAGCTGCGAAACATTCACAATCTGGCAGTTTCGCTCGAACCTTCGATTGCTGAAGCCGCGTTTCGGCAGTCTTCTAAACAGCGGCATCTGTCCGCCTTCGTAAAGCGAGAAAGAAGTTGCACCGGCCCTGCTGCCGCTGCCCTTATGACCTCGGCCGCTGGTCTTGCCGTGACCGGAACCAGAACCTCTGCCTATCCGGCGACGAGAAGTATGCTTACCTACAATAGAAGTTATTTCATGATTTAACATTCAAATCACCTAAATTGTCGTTTTGACAATCACTAAACCTTAATTAATACTCCGCGAAGAGATTCGATTGTTTCCTTGCTGCGTAAAGTTAATAATGCGTTCAATGCAGCTTTGACTACGTTTTTTGCGGATGTACTTCCATAGATTTTTGTAAGAACGTCCTGCACGCCGGCATACTCGAGCACCGCTCGTGCACTGGAGCCGGCGATAACACCAGTACCCGGGCTGGCAGGCGCCAATGTTATCTTGGTAGCCCTATATTTACCTTTAACCGTATGCGGAATAGTTCGGCCGGATAAAGGTATTTTATACAAGGACTTTTTGGCATCCTTAATACCTTTTTCGACAGCCGGCGGTACCTCATTAGCCTTACCGTAACCGATACCGACAGTACCTGCACGGTCACCAACTACAACCAGTGCCGCAAAACTGAATCGGCGTCCGCCTTTTACCACTTTGGAACAACGGTATACTTTTACTACCGTATCTTCCAGCGGCTTTTCTTCCTGGTCGATTAATTTAACAGGTTCCAATGCCAATTTCTTCTCCAGATTCTTTCATTACTTTTTTTAGAAAACAAGTCCGGCTTTTCTTGCCGCTTCAGCAAGCGCCCTGACCCTGCCGTGATACTTATATCTATTTTTATCGAAGCACACACATTTAATACCGACGCTAAGAGCCTGCTTTGCCACTGCTTCGCCGATCACTCCGGCCGCTTTCTTATCGCCCGAACTGGTCAACTGGTCACGCAAGCCTTTTGTTCTCGTGCTTGCCGAAGCAAGCGTAGCTCCTGCAATATCATCTATAACCTGAGCATAAATATGCCTGTTGGAACGAAATATCGACAACCTCGGCCTGTCCTGTGTACCATGCACTTTCTTGCGTACATGATATTTACGCCTCATCATTGCATTTTTTTCATTAATTCCCATAAGAACTATATTCCAAACTATGACGCCCCTGACGCAAATGCCTTGCCGACCTTCTTTTTGACTTGTTCGTCGGCATAGCGGATACCTTTCCCTTTATAGGGTTCCGGCGGCATAACTTTTCGTATATCCGAGGCAAACTGTCCCAGCACAATCTTATCCGCGCTCGATACGGTGAACTTCGCCGGCACATCATTACCCCTCGTAGCCGCAGTTTCTATCTTCACCTTAACGGCTTTCGGTATTGTCAGTCCCACCGGATGAGAATACCCAACCTGGATAACAAGCTTGCCGTTTTGCTCTTTGACATTATAACCGGTCCCGTAAATTTCCAGTTTCCTCTCAAAGCCTTTACTGACTCCAGCAACCATATTGGCAATAAGAGCCCGCATAGTACCGTGGAGCTGTTTGCTCAGTCTGTCGTCAGGTCGTTCATTCTCGAGAAGGATATTCTTTCCAGCTTCATCGACTTTTGCTGTAATTCGAGGATTAACATCCATCTGGAGCTGTCCCTGCGGGCCCGAGATCTTAATAATTCGACCTTGAAGCTCGACCTTGACACCTCCAGGTATATCTATAGGTTTTTTTCCAATACGACTCATTAGCTAACCGTACAAAGAATTTCGCCGCCGACCTTGGTTTCGCGGCAGCTTCTGTCACTCATTACACCTTTACTTGTCGACACAATCGCTATACCCATTCCCTGCAAGACCCGCGGCAGATCATCAACAGATGAATAAATTCTGCGTCCGGGCTTGCTGGTCCTTGATATTTCATTAATAACCGAACGACCCTCCGGGTCATACTTCAACGTAATCCTCAATACACCCTGCTTACCGTCGTCAATCCGATCATAATCCAAAATATAACCCTCGCTTTTCAGCACATTAGCTATGCCTTCGCATATCTTTGACGCCTTGACATTGACCTGTTGTTTGTTAATTCGCATAGAATTGCGAATTCTTGTCAGCATATCGGCTATGGGATCACTCAAACTCATAATTTCACATCTCGTAATTCGTTCACTTTGAACTACATATTTACATTTTAGATATTATCACCAGCTTGCTTTTTTCACTCCTGGTATTTTGCCTTCGTTGGCTAATTTCCTGAAGCAAATCCGGCATATCTTGAACTTACGATAAACTGCTTTCGACCTTCCACAAAGCTGGCAACGTGTATATTGCCGAACACGAAACTTCGGTTTCTTGGCCGCCTTGTTTTCCAGTGCTTTAGTTGACATTCACATACTCCGAATTTATAACATTTGAAGAAGATATTTTCTTCTGCATCACTCCTGAGATTTCTTGAACGGCATACCAAAGAGCCTGAGCAATGTCTTTGCCTCTTCGTTTGTCCTGGCCGTAGTAACAAAAGTTATGTTCATACCCTGTTGCGCTTCCACTTTTGCTATGTTTATTTCGGGGAAAACGCTCTGCTCGCCCAAACCCATGGAGTAATTACCTCTTCCGTCAAAACCTTCTCCAAGACCCCGGAAGTCTCTGACTCTCGGTATTGCAAGGTTAATAAGTCTGTCCATGAACTCAAACATTCTTACGCCACGGACGGTTACTTTCAGGCCGGTCTCCATTCCTTCTCTGACCTTGAAGTTCGATACGCTTTTTTTGGCCTTACACACCAGCGGCATCTGACCGGTTATCGCAATCAAATCCTTTTTGGCCATCTCCAGAAATTTCTTATCTACCGCCGCCTTGCCTACACCCATGGAAACGACCACTTTTTTCATCTTCGGCACGGCCATTGAATTTTTATAGTTGAACTTTTTAATCAGCTCAGGAACTATCTTTGTTTTATATAAATCTTCTAAACGCGTCATTTCGTGTTTTTACCAGGTTAGTCTGATTTCTTATAATCGGTTTCCAAAATTACCTGAAAATTACAGTTTACCAGCCTATTTTTCCTTTCTAACAACTCCAATTTCGGTACCGTCGGAGGCAATTCGTTTCTTCCTGCCGTTCGATTCAACTTGAAAGTGAACTCTGCTGCCCTTTGAGCTTTTCGGATTCACCGGCAGAACATTACTTATATGAATCTGCCTTTCAACATTAATTCGTCCCCCCTGGGGATTCTTTCGTGAGGGTCGAACATGCTTTTTTGCAATGTTGTGACCTTGAATAATCACGCGATTCTTGTCCGGTATTACACGTAACACCCTTCCGGTAGCACCTTTTTGGTTACCTGCAATAATTTCGACAATATCACCTTTTTTTACATGCAAAGCCATAGATTGTATCTCATTTAGTTAATCACACTTTGACCATCTCAGACCACCTCGCTTGCCAGCGAGATGATTTTCATATAATTCTTTTCACGAAGCTCACGGGCCACCGCCCCGAAAATTCTTGTTCCTATCGGATTGCCGTCATTATCGATCATTACCGCAGCATTACTGTCAAACCTTACATAGCTGCCGTCGGAACGCTTAATCGGGCTTTTAGTTCGGATAATAACACACTTATGAACTTTTTTATCATCCAACTGACAGCTCGGCAGCGACTTTTTAATCGCCACACAGATAATATCTCCAATTTTGGCTACATTCCGGGTGAATTTGCCGTGGGCTCCGCTTTTACCAAGAACCCTGATGCACAACGCCGACTTGACACCCGAGTTGTCGGCAATATCCAACATTGTTTCCTGCTGAATCATATCTTAAATCTCAATTCACACCTGGGCCGCCTTTTGCACGACTCGTACAAGACGCCAGTTTTTGGTTTTACTTCGAGGTCTGCATTCGGAAATTTCTATCACGTCACCAACCTTGCTCTGATTATGCTCATCATGAACCGCCAGTCTCGTCCGGCGTCTCACGTATTTGCCGTATTTGGGATGCTTGACCTTGTAATTGATAACGACTTTAACGGTTTTTTCGCCGCTGTTACTCAACACAATTCCGGTTAAAGTTTTAATTTCTCGATCCTGCATCTTTGTTATCCAGTCTTAAATCACCTACATAAGAACTATTATCTGTTCTGACGCATTATTGTTTTGACCCGGGCGATTTCGCGTCTTGCGTTAATTACGGCCCTTGAATTCTCTAATTTTTCCGTAACCGCCTGTGAACGCAAATCAAACAAATGCCTCTCAAGCTCTTCAAGCTTTGCTTCAAGCTCATCCGGACTCATTTCTCGGTAATGCTGCGCCTTCATCTCACGGCTTTCCTTCTACAATGAATGTCTTCGCTTTACAAACCTGCATCTGATAGGCATTTTATGGGCGACTCTGACCAGTGCTTTTTTCGCCACATCTTCACTAACGCCGCCAATCTCGAAACATACCTGCCCGGGCCTTACTCTGGCCACCCAGAATTCGGTTTCACCCTTACCTTTACCCATTCGTGTTTCCAGCGGTTTCGCACTTACCGGTTTATACGGGAATATCCTGATATAGACTTTCCCTTCTCGGTGCAAAAAATGTGTGGCCGCAACTCTGCCGGCTTCGATATTCCTCGCAGTTATCCAGCTTCTTTCCAAAGCCTGCAAACCGTATTCGCCGAATGCGACATAATTGCATCTGGAGGCATTACCCTTCATTTTGCCTCTTTGGCTCTTACGATATTTAACTCTTTTCGGCATCATTGCCATTTTTTCACACCTTTATAAAATCTATATCACAAATAATTCTTTCTTATATTCAAAAGCGTTTATTAACTCGATGCCTTATCACTCAGGCCTCCCGGCGAAGCCGCGGCGTTCGTAGCCGCATTACTTTTATCGCCTCTTGCCGGAGCAGCCCTGGATTCGCTTTTCTCTCTCATTGAAGGGCCGACACGTCTTGGAGGACGGCGCTTCCTGCGGTAAGCACCTTGCTGCGCAACTTCCTCACCGAATTTGCCCCTGTAAATCCAGACTTTAACACCAATTGTTCCATAAGTCGTATTCGCCGTTGCGATAGCATAGTCCACATCGGCATCCAGAGTATGCAATGGAATGCTGCCAAGCTTTTTTGTTTCCTTGCGAGCCATTTCAGAGCCGGCCAAACGTCCGGAACAGGTAATTTTCACCCCTTTGGCTCCCGCGTTCATCGCCGCTTCGCAAAATTGTTTCATAGTGCGTCTGAACGACGCCCGTTTACTTAGCTGTTCTGCAATCGCTTCACCCACCAAAGCCGCATTAAGGTCCGGCTCTTTGATTTCAATAACATTGACACTAATCTTGCGGCCGGTTCTTGCTTCCAGTTCTTCCCGTAATTTATCGACCTCACCGCCTCTCGGTCCGATTACTACGCCCGGGCGAGCGCTGTGCAGTGTCACCTTTACCTCGTTTCGAGTCCTGATTATCTCAGTCTTCGCCACCGCACCTTTGGGCATAGTACGATTAAATTTGTCGTCTATAAATTGCCTGATTTTCTGGTCCTCGACGAGAAAATCTCCATAATTAGCTTTGGGAGCAAACCATGTACTTTGCCATCCAAGTGTAATTCCCGTTCTAAAACCTATTGGCGATGTTTTCTGACCCATAATTTCGTGTCTCGTTTTACGAATATTTTTCTATATAAAAACTTATTCCCCTTCTTACGCCTGTGTCACTGTTACATAAATATGACATGCTTTCTTGCGAATCGGATACGCCTTTCCTCTGTCCTTCGGTATCCATCTTTTCGTACCCAGACGCACACCGGCGTCGTCAACCCTGGCGCATGATACGTAAAGATTTTCCACATCGGCCTGCTGCTCATCCGCGTCTGCAACCGCACTTTTCAAGACCTTGTTAACCATCGAAGCGGCACGCTTTCTCGTAAACTTCAGAATATCCATCGCATCCTGAACACTCCGGCCGACTATCAACTGCGTCACCAAACGAGCTTTACTCGGTGAAATCGGGGCGTAACGACAAGATGACTGCCAATCAGACAATTCATTCGCCTCGACCGACAGAGCAGTAGCCAGACGGCGAATGTCATCCATGCTCGGTTGAGGCTTGTACAGTCCTTTTTGCCAGTTTTTTACCGCTGCAGTCGCTTGCTTCCGGCTTAAACTGCCTCTGGCAAGCCGCTCGGACAATTCATCCACGCCAAGTTTTCTTTCCTGGCAAAGCTCTTTTAATTTATTAGCACTTAACATACTTATTATCTCGTAATCAGCCAATCAATAATATTTTCTGGCTATTTTATTTTCTTGCTCGAATGTCCCTTAAACAATCTTGTCGGCGAGAACTCACCCAGCTTGTGACCAACCATGTCTTCCGTAACAAGAACCTTATGAAACATCTTTCCATTGTGGACCAGAAATGTAAAACCTACAAACTCAGGAACAATTGTACATCTCCTCGCCCATGTCTTTATCGGTTCCCGTGAGCCGGATGCATTTTGCTTGTTCACCTTGATGATAAGTTTTTCATCAACGTATGGTCCTTTTTTAAGAGATCTTCCCATTTCAGTATCTCATATATTTAACTGCGTGTTGTTTTCAACACGATAAAACTATATTGACAATTGTTTTTGCCTCTTGCTTTTACGTCTTCTTATAATTCTGTTGTTGCTTGTTTTTCTCGGATTTCTTGTTTTTCCACCCTTTGCCAGAACACCCGTCGGAGAACACGGATGCCGTCCACCGTTTGCCCTGCCTTCTCCGCCACCCATCGGGTGAGATACGGGATTCTGAGCCTTTCCTCTTACATGAGGTCTCTTGCCCAGGTGTCGCTGCCTGCCCGCTTTACCGATCCGTACATTCTGAAAATCGGGATTGCTCAACTGACCAATAGTAGCCCGGCATTCCTTACGCAACATACGCATTTCACCACTCGGTAAAATTACAGTAACCCAATCTCCTTCTTTAGCCACGATTCTTGCAGAGCCGCCGGCACCTCTTACCATTTTACCGCCCTGTCCGGTCCTCATCTCGATATTATGAATCTCAAGACCGGCGGGAATCGCAGCCATTGGCATTGCATTGCCAACCTTAGGCTCACATACTGCTCCGCTCTCGACAAGGTCACCCACCTTGATACCGGCCGGCGCCAATATATATCTCTTTTCGCCGTCCGCATAATGCAGCAGTGATATAAAGCAATTCCTGTTCGGGTCGTATTCAACCGATGCAACCTTTGCCGGAATGCTGTCTTTGTCGCGCTTGAAGTCGATAACCCTGTATATCTTTCTCGCCCCGCCGCCCCTGAATCGAACAGTGGTCATGCCGGAATGATTTCTTCCGCCGCTCTTCTTTATCCGCTTACAAAGCGATTTTTCCGGCTTCGTAGCCGTCAATTCGGCGTAATCATTTACCGAGCTGTTCCTGCGTCCTGCACTTGTCGGTCTGTATATTCGTATACCCATAATTCGTATCTCTATATCAAATGTCGATTTAGAACAAATCGATATGGTAATCCGGGTCCAAAATAACTACAGCTTTTTTCCAGCTCGATGTCATACCGTATGTTCTTCCTTTTCGACGGTATTTTCCCTTGCGGTTGGCTGTTCTTACTTTCTGTACCCTAACGTTGTATATCTTTTCCACAGCGTTCTTAATCTGTGTTTTATTGGCCTTCTTATTAACTTCAAAGTTATATGCACCTTTAATATTCGCGAAGTGCATTCCCTGTTCCGTAACCAAAGGCCGAATTATAATGTTATAATCATCCACATTAATACCCGTTAATTTTCACTCGCCCGATCTTTGTTTAAGACGGACAAAAGAGCGTCTTTTGTAAAAAGCATCTTGCTGTAATTGCATATATCGCCGGCATTCAACTCGCTCACCGGCATAACAGCTATCCTGGGAATATTCCTGGCGGATTTAACGATTATTTCATCTGTTTTAGCAAGTGTAACAAGGCAGCTACGGTCAATCTTCAGGTTCTTCAGAATACCCGCAAAAACTTTTGTTTCCGGTTTGTCCAGATTCAATCCGTCAATAACAATAACATTCTTGCTTAGGAGTTTCGCTAAAATGGCAGAGTCTCTTGCCAGTTTTTTCTGTTTTCGAGGCATGTCTTTTCCAAAATCTCTGGGAACTTTGGCAAATGTAACACCGCCGCCTACACGTTTGCCGGTCCTGATATTACCGACTCTGGCATTACCCGTACCTTTTTGCCTGAACAGCTTTTTGGTCGAACCGGCCACCATGGATCTGTCTTTAGTTGCGGCCGTACCCACGCGTTTGTTGGCGTGATACATAACAATAGCCTGCTTTAACAAAGGATACCTGACAGTTCCGCCCAGAGCGGACGTATCAACCTTCAAGCTTTCAACCTCTTTGCCATCCTGATTGTAAACAGCTAAATTAATCATTTTCATTTATCTTGTTTTACGTTACCGCCTCTTCGGCAATCACATCACAGTTTGTTAAATCGAGCTTTACTATGATTCTTGTTTTAATTTCTTTATTGCACTTCGAACTATACAATAGGATCCGGCCGGGCCTGGTACAGGGCCCTTGATCACCAATAAATTCTTTTCCGGATCTATCGAAACCAATACGTGGTTTTTGGTTGTCACGCGAGCATCTCCCATGTGCCCCGACATCCTCTTGCCTTTTTTTAGTTTGCCGCTATGACCACGATCTGTAGCAAAACTCGCAATAGAACCGGGAGCTCTGTGCCTTCGTTCTGTACCGTGAGATGCAGGAAAACCACCAAAGTTGTGTCTTTTCATTACACCGGCATAACCTTTACCCTTGCTGATACCGATAACGTCTACCAGTTTTTCTTTCTCAAAGACCGAAACCGTAAGAAACTCTCCGGCCTTATACGGAACATCAGCACTATTCGGCAGCCTCATTTCCCTGATAAATCTCTTCGATGAAGTACCGGATTTCTCCGCATGGCCCGCCTGCGGCTTTTTTACACGCGAGGCCTTTATATCATCAAAACCAAGTTGAACTGCATTGTAACCATTATCTTCAGAAGTCTTGACCTGCATAATAGCACAAGGGCCCGCCTGTATCACCGTAACCGGGACCAATTTGCCCGTTTCGTCAAAAACCTGTGTCATTCCTACTTTTTTTCCAAGTAACATTACCATTGTATCGTTTCTAATTCCTTATAAACCGAGTCAGATTATTCGGCCCGGTCAAGTCATTTTATTTGTTAAGCCTTAATCCTCACAAAAACCCCGGCCGGTACAACCAGGCGATTCAACACTTCCACAGTTCTTGCATTTGCTTCATGAATATCAATCAGACGTTTATGTGTTCTCAATTCGAATTGCTCACGAGATTTCTTATCAATATGAGGACTTCGTAAAACCGTATATCTCTCCACACGTGTTGGTAACGGCACCGGACCACTTACACGGGCATTTGTCTTTCTCGCATGCTCCACAATTTCCTTGGCGGAAGCATCAAGCGCCCTGTGATCATAGGACTCCATTTTTATTCTTATTCTTTCAGTTTCTGCAGCCATAAAGTTCCCGTTTCAGAAATCTGCTTATCCTGCATTATATTATCGGCCGTTTCGTGGCATTTAATTATATTCTCATTTCCAAGCTTACATAAAAGCTTGAAGTATACGCATTTATAGCAGAAACGCAAACTAAATAATCCTTAATCATGTCTACAATTTATCTGCTATAAATTATTTTCTTCCATCTGATTCAAGCAGGAGAGGCCTTTTTTTGTTTATTTAACTATCACTGATTTACACAGCGGCACTATCTTGCCCCGATCATTCCCTTAAAAGTCTCAGTGATCAATAATCAATTTCGCCTTCCTTATGAGCTTGGATTACGACCAAATCAAGGCCCATCCAAAACCATATACGGGTTTTCAGGTACACCCCTAACTAAATCGTAACTACTTCCCTGACCAAATTATAAAGGACATGCCACAGCCCAACTAAGGTTACGCAAAGCCAAATCGGCAATGCTCGCTACGGCTGAAAACTTCGAAGATTACCACACAGATTAAACAATGTCAACATAATGTAAGAAATAATTTAAATAATTTTCAAATATTATAAAAAATGCTCTTTCTATCTATAAAACAATCTGTTCTGCAATCTGTTCAGGTATTTTTTCATAGCTCAGAGGCTCCATTGTATAAGTTCCCCTGCCCGCCGTTGCACTTCTTAACTCGCTGGAATAGCCAAACATCTCAACAAGAGGTGCTTTGGCATCGATTACCTGCATATTCCCATGCACCCGACAATCAGTAATCAAACCTCTTTTTGCAAGAAGACTGCCCTGGACAGCTCCAAAACTATTCTGTGGGACCACAACCTGAAGTCGCATTATTGGCTCGAGCAACACAGGTCCGGCCTCTTTTATCGCCTTTTCTACCGCAATCGCACCGGCCTGCTCGAAGGCCAAACCGGAAGAATCTACGGAATGAAACGAGCCGTCAATTAATGTAACTTTAATTCCCACAACAGGATAACCTGCTAATACGCCGCTGCCTAAGGCATCCTTAACACCCCTTTGTACATCCGGCGCATACTCTTTCGGTACCTTATCACCCGGTGCGATATTTTGAAATTCGAAATCACTCTTCCAACGGCCATCCTCGTTCAATAAAGGCTCAACTTCTAAAACAACATGGCCATACTGTCCATGACCGCCTGTTTGACGGATAAATTTTCCTTCCGCCTGGGCCGTCCTGGTAATAGCTTCTTTGAATGCAACCCTCGGTTTGCCGATTCTTATTTGCAGTCCTTTTTCCCTTATCAGCTTATGCTGTAAAATCTCCAGATGCAATTCCCCCATTCCGCTGATTATTGTTTGGCCGGTTTCGGCATCCCTTTTATACTCGAACGTGGGATCCTCACGTCTTAAATCATCCAGCGCATCACCCAATCTCGCCTTATCCGAAGCGGTGCCGGGTTCTATAGACATATTGATAACAGTCTGTGGGAATGTAATACTGGGCAGGCAAACAGGTTTCTTGGGATCGCAAATCGTATCTCCGGTAAGAGTTTGTTTCAGACCAACAACGGCGACTATATCCCCGGCGCCGGCCGAATCCAATATCTTGCGTTCTTTTGCGTGCATCTCGAATATTCTGGTAATATTTTCCCGTTTATCCCGATTGGGATTCAGGACTCTGCTGCCTGATTTAAGTCTGCCCTGATAAATCCTCAGAAAATACAAATCGCCGTGAACATCGCTGGTAATCTTGAATGCAAGAGCCACCAGGCTGCTGTTATAGTCGCACTTTATGGGCACAGTTTTATTAGGATCGTTCGGTTTATGACCGATTATGGCTTCTTTATCCAAAGGAGAAGGCAGGTATGCTATGACTCCGTCGAGCAGCCTCTGAATACCAATGTACTTTAATGCAGAGCCGACGAAAACCGGATTCACCTTGTTACTTAAAGTTCCCTTTCTTATCGCCCTTTGTATAATTTCTGTATCGACCTGTTCATCATGAACATATTTGTCCATTAGCTCTTCATCATGCTCGGCCGCAAGCTCGATCATATCATGCCTTTGCTGTTCGGCTGATTTTTTCAGTTCTTCCGGAATTTCGGTCTCGATGAATGTCGCCCCCATCTTTTCGGTCTGATAAAAAACTGCCTTCATCTTTACAAGGTCGATAAGCCCTGTAAAAGTATCGGCGGCCCCTATCGGTATATGCACCAATATCGGATTGGCCAGGAGCTTATCACGTATGCTACTGACGGACATCTCAAAATCAGCCCCGATTTTATCCATCTTGTTAATAAAGCAAAGACAAGGCAGCTCGTATTTTTGCCCCTGTCTCCAGACGGTTTCACTCTGGGCCTGCACCCCTTCGCTCGCATCAAAAACAGCCACCGCGCTATCGAGAACACGTAACGACCTCTCAACCTCCGCTGTAAAATCAATGTGACCCGGTGTGTCTATCAGGTTGATTTCAAAATCCTTCCAGGGGCATTTCGTAGCGGCTGAAGTGATTGTTATGCCTCTTTTCTGCTCTTCCTCGAGATAATCCATAACCGCAGTACCGTTATGGACCTCGCCCATTTTATAGGTCTTTCCGGAATAATAGAGGATACGCTCTGTAACGGTCGTCTTGCCCGCATCAATATGGGCCATAATACCAATATTCCGAAGCTTTGTTAGAGAGCTTGACATATTTCACAACCGGAGCTTTTTAGCTTTAATCTGTCAAATAAAAAAGGCTACTATCGATACATAAAAAAACTGCCACGGTTTTATTCTCAAACTCACCGTGGCAGTAAGATTCACAATATTTACCAGGCAAAGTGAGCAAACGCCTTGTTCGCTTCGGCCATCCTGTGGACATTCTCACGCGTTGTCATTGCACCACCATGTTCATGGTACGCATCTATCAACTCAGAAGCCAGACGGTCGCACATCGGTTTACCCTTTTTTCCTCTGGCTGCCGCTAATATCCATCTGAAGGCAAGTGATTGCCGGCGTTTTGCACTCACCTGCATCGGCACCTGATAGCTTGCGCCTCCAACCCTTTTGCTGCGAACTTCAATCATTGGTTTCACATTGTTGATGGCTTTCTCGAACACCTCAAGCGGACTGGAATCTGTTACATTCTTACCGATGATATCCATCGCATCGTAGAAGACCTGTTGGGCAGTGCTTTTTTTACCGTCCCACATCAGACAATTAATGAACTTGGAGACCAGTTTATTACTAAACTTTGGATCCGGCTTAAGCTGTTGATTTGAAGCTGTAAACTTTTTAGCCATTGTTTTCCTCGATCCGGCCCTGTCAATCCGTCAAGGCTGGATTTTTAATCTGTTATATCTTTCCTGTTTTATTTGGACCTTTTGGCCCCATACTTACTTCTACCCTGTTTGCGATTAGCAACCCCGGCACAATCGAGCACTCCACGAACGATATGATAACGCACACCAGGCAGGTCTCGAACACGACCGCCGCGAATTATTACCGTGCTGTGCTCCTGAAGGTTGTGGTCGACACCAGGTATATAAGCAGTAACTTCTTTACCGTTGGTAAGTCTGACACGTGCGATTTTTCGTAAAGCTGAATTCGGCTTCTTCGGCGTCTGGGTTCTGACAATCAGGCACACTCCCCGCTTCTGCGGCGAGCCGCTGATGTCTGATACACGCTTATGACCTTTAGATTTAGCACGCGGGTTTCTCACTAATTGATTTATCGTAGGCATATTTTATATTGTTCCCGAATCATTTAAATTAACTACTTTTTATCATATCATTTCCAGCTTAGCCCATCATTTTAGCATCTTTTCTGATATTTCCAAGACATTTTATTTCTAAAATATCAAAATTTTCAATGGAAATCGAAAAAGCACCGCCTCTTTACACTCCCGGAGCACTGGAAAATCAGTTGATTCCAAGGGCTTCCCTGACGGCGGCTTCGGCTTTTGCCTCTGCTTCTTTGGCTTCCTTGATTTCCGCAGCTTCTTCAAATTCCTTAGGCAGCGGAGCTTCGACAAGATGCTTGACCTTTATATTCAGATAAGGCTTGAAGGCTGTACCGGCGGGTATCAGATGGCCGAGAATCACATTTTCCTTCAAACCATGAAGCTCATCTATTTTACCGGCCAAAGACGCCTCGGTAAGAACCTTTGTTGTCTCCTGGAAGCTCGCAGCGGCAATAAAGCTCTCCGACCATAATGACGCCTTGGTAATACCAAGAAGCAGCGTCTTTGCGGTTGCAGGTTTGGGTTTTCTTCCAGTGGCCCCTTTACCTCCAATCATTTCTATTTTTTCGTTAATATTGGTCAGTTCCTTTTTGCTTACGATTTGACCAACCTGCAAGTCGGTGGAATCGCCTATATCGGTAATTTTCATACTGGAGGTTAATTGTTCGTTCTCTTTCTTAAATATGAATTTATCAACCACTTCACCCGGTAAAAACGAGCTGTCGCCTACGGACTCAATTTCCACTTTTCGCATCATTTGCGAGCAGATAATTTCAATGTGTTTATCGTTAATATTAACATTCTGTGAACGGTAAACGTTTTGAATTTCGATCGTTAAATATCTCTGAAGCGCTTCTTCACCTTTGATTCTCAGAATATCATGCGGCACGAGTGGACCATCAGTCAAAGCATCACCAGCCTCGGCAAAGTCACCCGTATGAACGTTCAGGTGTCTGTCGCGGGGAACATGGTGCTCTTTTTCCATTCCGCTCTCACTTCGGATTGTAATTGTCATTTTTCCCTTGCGTTTGTCGCTTCGAAGCTCAACGCGACCACTGATTTCGGCCATTGCTGCAGGGTCTTTTGGCTTTCGCGCCTCGAATACCTCTGTAACTCTCGGTAAACCACCGGTGATATCCTGTGTACCGCCTGTGGCCCTCGGCTGATGGGCAAGCAACTGACCGGCCCGCACTTTCTGGCCTTCGAGAACCTCGATTCTGGCCCCGGCAGGCAGATAATGGACGTCAAGTATCTTGCCGTCCGGATCTTCAATAATAATCTGGGGATGCTTATCACCTTTGTGTTCAATCACTACAGGTTTACCGGCCTGGCCCTTACGTTCTTCTTCGATTCCAATTGTTTCGCCTTCAATTATGTCGACAAAACGTATCAAGCCGCCTACTTCCGCCAAGATCGGCGTACGGTGCGGGTCCCACGTAAACAAGGAGAGACCGACTTTAACTTTCTGACCATCCCCAACCAGCACAATAGCTCCATAAGGAACCTTGAACCTATCAAGCTCTCTTTCTTTGGCATCAAGGATGGCGATTTCTCCGTTACGTTTGAGTGCGATAACCGCTTTACCCTCTTCCTGTAATATTTCAACCGCGTTAATATCGCGATACTGGACGTTGCCGGCATGTGTGGCTTTCTGCTCTCGCTCAAGGATCGCTCTGGAAGCGACGCCTCCGGTATGGAAGGTTCTTAATGTCAATTGCGTACCCGGCTCGCCTATCGACTGAGCGGCAATGATTCCGACGGCACAGCCCTCCTCAACCAGCTTGCCTGTACTCATATCCCAGCCATAACATTTTGCACAGACACCGAACGGGCTGTCGCAGGTCAGCGGGCTTCTGACCCTGATGGCATCAAGGCCCAAAGCTTCGATCTTTGCGGCTGCTTCCGGTGTAATAACTTCGTTTTCACGAACAATCATTTCGTCAGTGATCGGGTTACGAATATTATCTCTGGCTGTCCTGCCGATAACAAGCTGAGATAGCGGGATATCAACCTGTTCACCTCTGCTGACAATGCCCTTGGTAATTCCCTGTAAGGTCTGGCAGTCACGCTCGATTACAATGACATTCTGGGAGACATCGATCAGCTTGCGTGTAAGGTAACCGGAATTCGCCGTCTTTAACGCCGTATCCGCCAATCCCTTGCGCGCGCCGTGTGTAGAGCTGAAATACTCAAGCACGCTCAGGCCTTCGCGGAAATTGGCCTTAATGGGTGTCTCAATAATCTCTCCACTCGGCTTGGCCATCAGCGCCCTCATTCCGGCGAGCTGCTGAATCTGGTCAACGCTGCCTCTTGCACCGGAATCGCTCATAAGGTATATCGGGTTCAGGTACGGCGTCCCGTCGGCTTTAGTGTCGCTTTTAAGACCTCGCATCATCTCGTTTGTCACCGCCACCCTGGCATTCGTCCAGGCATCGATAACCTGATTATATCTTTCACCCTCGGTCAAAACTCCGTCGTTATAGTTCTTAAGAATCTTGTTGACCCTTTTCTCTGTTTCTTCGATAATTTCCGCTTTTCTCAGCGGAATTTTAAGGTCCGTCACTCCAAAGCTTAAACCAGCCAGCGTTGCATGCCTAAAACCTAAATTCTTTATCTGATCGAGCAGGTCAACCGTTTCGGCGGAACCGGCAAATTCAAAACAATCGCTAATGACTCTGCTAAGCACTTTCTGTGACATTACGAAATTGTAATACGGCATACCCGCAGGTAGAATGTCATTGAATATACACCGACCGGCTGTTGTTTCGATAATCTGTTTACTCGGGTTTCCAGAATCACTAACGACCTTGATATCACCAACTCGGACTTTTATTCTTGTATGTAAACCGATCTTGCCCATATCATAGGCCATCATGGCTTCAAATGTGTCCTTGAACACCTTTATCTGCGCGGCTCCTGCGGCGTCTGAAGGTTCTATGAACGTCAAATAGTAATTTCCCATCACCATATCCTGAGACGGACCAACCATTGGCGAGCCGTTGGCCGGAGAAAAGATATTGGAAGTGGTCATCATCAGGACATGCGTCTCAGCCTGTGCCTCAACACTTAACGGCAAATGCACGGCCATCTGGTCGCCGTCGAAGTCCGCATTAAATCCTTTACAGGCCAGAGGATGGAGCATTATAGCGTTACCCTCGACAAGCACAGGCTCGAAAGCCTGAATACCCATTCTATGCAGTGTCGGGGCACGGTTTAACAGGACGGGATGCTGATGAATGACCTCTTCGAGGATGTCCCAGACCTGGTCGTCACGACGTTCAATCATTCGTTTTGCACTTTTAATCGTATCCGCAAGCCCGTGTTGTTTTAGCTTGCGAATGATAAACGGCTGATACAGTTCCAGAGCAATTTTCTTTGGCAGGCCGCACTGATAAAGTTTCAATTCAGGTCCGACCACAATAACCGAACGCGCCGAATAATCCACGCGCTTTCCGAGAAGGTTCTCCCGGAAACGGCCCTGCTTGCCTTTTATCATATCGGTCAAAGATTTCAAAGGCCGATTGTTACTTCCGAGAACCGATCTTCGACATCGCCCATTGTCCATAAGCGAATCGACCGCCTGCTGCAGCATTCGCTTCTCATTACGTATAATCACCTCAGGAGCATTCAGGTCCATGAGTTTTTTCAAACGGTTGTTTCTGTTAATGATTCTCCTGTAGAGATCGTTCAAATCGCTCGTTGCAAAATTATCTCTTTCGAGCAGGACCAACGGCCTCAGGTCCGGCGGTATAACCGGTACAACCTCCATCACCATCCACTGCGGCTTGTTGCTGCTGTTCTGGATCTGGTTAATGACCTTAAGACGCTTGGTGAGCTCTTTTATTTTCTGCTTGCTGTTGGTCTTCGATATCGCCTGCCTGAGCTGGCCGCCGACACCTTCCATGTCGAGATTTTCAAGAAGCGATTTGATTGCTTCCGCTCCCATCGAAGCCTTAAATGATTTTCCGTACTTGTTTGTCGCTTCGCGGCATTCCTCCTCGCTTAGTAATTGTCCGGCCTTCAGCGGGCTTTGTCCAGGATCGGTCACAACATATTCCTGGAAATATATGATTTTCTCGAGGTCGGCGGACTTCATCGCCAGGAGGTTGCCCAGTCGATTCGGTATGGACTTGAAGAACCAGATATGGACAACCGGCGCCGCCAGATTGATATGTCCCATTCGCTTTCTTCGCACCCGGCTGTGCGTAACCTTGACGCCGCATCTGTCACAGATAATGCCTTTGAATTTCGTGCCCTTGTATTTTCCGCAGGCACATTCCCAGTCGCGTTCGGGTCCAAAGATTCTCTCGCAGAACAGACCGTCTCTCTCAGGTCGATAAGTCCGGTAGTTGATAGTTTCCGGCTTGCGAACCTCACCAAAAGACCAACTGCGAATATCATTAGGGCTGGCCAGCGAAATCTTGACCGAACCATAATCGTTAATGCGGTCGTATATACTTCCTAACATTTAAGGCTCCTTACCATTGACAATTGGTAATTCACTAATGATTTTCAGAGAACGTCGCTACCAAGTCGTTTCTTTTCGAGCTGGATATTCAATCCCAACCCTCTCAATTCATTACACAACACGTCAAAGGACAAAGGTGTCCCCGCTTCAAGGGTATTCTGCCCTTTGACCATCGATTCGTATATTTTGGTCCGCCCTTCGACGTCATCGCTCTTTACAGTCAGCATTTCCTGCAATGTATAAGCGGCCCCATATCCCTCGAGGGCCCAAACTTCCATTTCCCCGAATCTTTGTCCGCCGGTCCTGGCCTTTCCGCCCAAAGGCTGCTGTGTGATCAGGCTGTACGGCCCTGTAGCCCTGGCATGAATCTTGTCGTCGACAAGATGATGCAACTTCATCATATAGATAAATCCGATGGTTGCGAACTGATCGAACGGCTCTCCGGTCCTGCCGTCATACAATTGAGTTTTCAATAAATCCGGAACATTAATAAAGAACTCACCGGGCGGGGGTGTTTGTTTTTTCTGTTGATACTCGATCTTCCGTTTACTCATAAGCTCATTTGCTTCGGCGGTTAGTTTCTGTATATCACTTTCCGTAGCACCGTCGAAAACGGGTGTAATAGCCTGAAAGCCAAGTACTTTCCCAACCCACCCAAGATGTGTCTCGAGGATCTGACCGACATTCATACGGCTCGGTACGCCGAGAGGATTCAGCAATATATCCAGACTGGTTCCGTCTTCGAGAAACGGCATATCCTCTTCCGGCATTATTTTCGCAATCACGCCTTTGTTACCGTGACGGCCGGCCATTTTGTCTCCGATTGACAGCGTCCTTTTTATGGCAACGTAGATTTTTACCATCTGCAAAACGCCGCTGGGAAGCTCATCACCGTGCTTGAGACTTTCGACTCTCTGTTTTTTCTCCTGCTGAATATCGATAATTTTGGACCAGAATTTGTCAATAATTTTCTGTATGTCATCACGAAGCGAAGCAGGCTTAATCCATTTGATACTAAAGTTCTCTATCTGTTCATATATGACTTCATTGTCCGAACTCGCACCGACTTTCTGCCGCGTTGAAGAATCGATAATGTTGACCTCGAATTTGGCATGTATGGCTTCAATCATTTGCCTGAATATCATACATTCCTTGATTTTCATCTGCTCTTCATATTCTTTTATTTCAGATGCCAAAGCCTTTTTCTGCTCATCAGTGCCTGCACCCCGCCTGATGAATCTCTCTGTTTTTATTACCATTCCCTCGTATCCGCTGGGCAGTTCGAGAGAGTCATTTTTTACATCCTCACCGGCCCTGCCGAAGATAGCATGAAGCAGCTTCTCTTCCGGTGTCAGCTCGGTTTTGCTCTTGGGCACAACCTTGCCAACAAGTATGTCACCGGGGCATACCCGCGTTCCCTCGCGTACAACTCCGAATTCATCGAGGTTCCTAAGCGCCCTTTCACTTACATTCGGAATATCACAGGTAAACTCTTCCTTGCCGAGTCGTGTCTCTCGGACCTCGGCCGTAAACTCATCAATATGGATGCTCGTAAAGCTATCGTCTTTACACAGTCTTTCACTGACGATTATGGCATCCTCGAAGTTAAAACCATCGAAAGAAACAAATCCCACAAGAATATTTTTACCCAGAGCAAGAACACCTTTCGATGTCCCGCCGCCGTCCGCTATAACCTGGCCGGTTTTAACCTTGTCACCAAGTTTTACTATGGGTTTCTGGTTAAGGCACGTTCTTTCATTCAGGCCGACAAATTTTTCAAGATTATACTCATCGGTGTGGTTAATAATTATCTTGGTGGCGTCTACCGCCGTAACGGTGCCGCTGTTTTCGGCACGAACGACCATACTTGAGTTCTGTCCAACAATGCTTTCCATGCCGGTACCGACCAACGGCTGCTCGGTCTTGAGCAACGGGACCGCCTGTCGCTGCATGTTGGAACCCATTAGCGCCCGGTTGGCGTCATCATGCTCCAGAAATGGAATCAATGAAGCCGAAATACCAACAATCTGCTTGGGTGAAATATCGACATAATCGACCTCATCACTGGTAACATGGGCCAGTTCGCCGCTTTTTCTTGCAAGGACAAATCCCTTGGGTATTCTACCGCTGCTGATATCCACTGCGCTTGGAGGAGCAAAAATCGCCTTCATCTCCTCATCAGCACGTAAATATGCCACTTCTTCGAGAACCTTGCCGTTTTTAACTTTTCGGTATGGCGTAAGTAAAAATCCATATTCGTCGATTGTTGAGAATATCGCCAGCGATGCAATAAGGCCGATATTCGTACCTTCGGGCGTTTCAATGGGGCAGATTCTTCCATAGTGGCTGATATGAACGTCACGAACCTCAAAACCGGCCCGCCGCCTGTTCAGACCACCCGGTCCGAGTGCGGACAAACGTCTTTCGTGAGTCAACTGGCTCAGAGAGTTTGTCTGGTCGACAACCTGGCTCAATTCTCCACGACCAAAGAAGAAATTAATGCTGCTGGCAACACTCTTGGAATTTATCAAATCTGCGATACGGACGGTATCTTCGGCCTCCCTTTTCATGCTCATCCGTTCCTGGACGGTTCTTCGCAGCTTGAGAAGCCCTTTTCTGATTTCATCTGCGGCCAGCTCGTCGATTGTCCGAAGTCTTCTGTTGCCCAGATGGTCGATATCGTCCACTTCTCCTTCATTGTTGCGCAGGGCCACGATATACTTCATCGTGTTAAGAAAATCTTCGGGTCGAAGCGTCATCTCATTTTCGTCGATTGCCTGGTTGAACTTACGATTTAATCTAAACCTGCCGACGTTTCCGAGACGGTAACGGTTGGAATCGAAAAACTTCTCTGAGAAAAATGCCTTTGCTTTTTCTTCATTAGGCGGATTGCCTGGTCTTAATCTCATATAGAACTTCAGCAAAGCCTGTTCATGACTCTGACAATCATCTTCCGCGAGAGTGTTTAAGATGATTGTATCCCTGATTTCGTCAATCACTTCAATTTCGGTAGACGAGCCCGCCGACTTTTTTGCTTTTTGCCCCTTGGCTTTAGTTTTTGTTTCCGTATATGCGGCCTGGATCAAAGAAACCTTATCACTGATTTGTGCGCCTGCTTTGACGATTATTTCACCGGTATCGGTGTCGATAATCGGCTGTACCGCCCACATAGACGGTGTCAGTTTGGATACGGGAACCATTTTCGTGGCATAGAACAACCTCATGATTTGCTCCGTAATCCCGTAATCCGGGCTCATCGCACGCAGAAAAATAGTCGCCGGTATCTTGCTCGACTGGTCTATTCTGACCACAAGAATGTCCTTGTTCGTCACAGCGATCTCAATCCAGCTGCCGCGTTCCGGTATGACTCTGCCGCCATGCAGAACCCTGTCGCCTTCCTTGCTCTCAATGAGAAAATCAACGCCCGGGCTCCTGTGGAGCTGACTGACGATGACACGTACGGCGCCATTGATGATAAATTCTCCGCCGCCGATCATAACCGGTATTTCGCCGAGATACATTGCCTGCTCGGCCAAATCCTCACCTTCCTTGGTGCGCAACCGGCACCAGATTTTCAACGGATAGCCATAAGTCAATCGCAACTGTTTACATTGAACAGGGGTGTAATGAGGTCTTTCCAGTTCATAGTAAAGGTATTCCAGGAGCATTTTCTTGTCATAACTTTCAATAGGAAATGTTTCCTGAAACAGAGACTCAAGACCAATATGTTTCCTTTTTGTCGGCGCTACGTCTCTTTGCAGAAAGTTATCGTAACTTTTCCTCTGTATAGCAACCAAGTCCGGAATCTCAACAGCATCTCCGACTTTGCCGAAAACACGAACGGTTTGTCCAGGCACAGTATCAAACATTACTTATCTCCCGCGTTAAACGCCCCAAAATTGTCCGCAGGGGAAAACCCCTGCGTAATTTAATTAACTTTGGCCCTTCTCGGGATGAATTATAAGGGCCTGTTTCTATTTTTATGCTATTTCAACCACCGCTCCTGCAGCCTCAAGCTGTTTGCGGGCGGCTTCTGCGTCATCTTTACTCATTCCCTGTTTAACCGGCTTCGGAACGGCATCGACAAGGTCTTTCGCCTCTTTCAATCCCAGTCCCGTTATAGCTCTGACTTCCTTAATAACCTGAATCTTCTTATCCCCGAACTCCTTGAGAATCACATCGAAGCTGGTCTTTTCTTCCTTCTCTTCAGCCGGGCCTTGCGCAGCAGGACCCGCCATCATAATGGCACCGCCGGCAGCCGGCTCAATCCCGTGTACTTCCTTAAGATAGTCGCCCAATTCCTTGGCCTGCATCAACGTCAGAGCAACGATTGCATCGCCGAGCTTCTTTATATCACTGCCCCACTTCTTGGAACCTTCACTCTTTTCAACTTCTTGAACTTTTTCTTCTGCCATTTTTCAATAACTCCTATCTGTTCAGCGCCCTGTGGTAGCCGAAACTCCGCCGTCTCGTTTAACCCCGTAATATACGGGGACAGCCACAAAGCAAATTTAAAAATTCAACTTTATGCGGCCTGCTTCTCGTTTTCCTCTGTCATGGTCTTTATACAGCCCGCGATTATACCGGCCGGAGCTGCAATAGCAGCGGCCAGTTTTCGCGCAGGCGACTGCATCAGGGTTACAATTCCACCAAGCAATTGCGACCTGTTCGGCATCTTGGAAAGCTGCTCGGTCTCTTTTGCATCCAATACAGAACCTTCGAGAAAAGCACCCTTAACTTCGATTATCGGAACTTTCTTTTTCCACTCTATCATTTCTTTCGCTAAGTCGACGATACTGTCGCCGCCGTAAACAACGGCACACGGTCCGCTAAATAGTGTTGCTGCCGTGTCCATCTGCTTGTTATGCAGCGCCTTCTTAAACAGCGAATTCTTGACTATCGTCAATCCAATTTCCTTTTTCCTGAGTTCGCCGCGCATTACGTTATTGTCAACCCCGCCGATTCCTCTCATGCTCACGACCAGAAAATCCTGGATATTCCGACTGTCGATTTTTTGTTCCAGCTCTGCCTGAACTAATCCTTTTACATACTTGCTCATACTCTCACCTGAATATCATTTGCTCGTTGGAAAAACGTTCGTTATTTATTGAATGTTACAATATCGAAGCTTGAATCTAATCCCGGCCTCATTCAGACGATCACAGTTATACCGGGGCTCATAGTTGCAGATAAGCTCATTTTCTTAATGTATGTTCCTTTTGCCGTATTAGGTTTGATTTTCTTAATATGCGAAACGAACGCCTCGATATTTTCTATTAATTTCTGTTTATCAAAACTCTGCTTGCCGACCACCACATGCACATTGCCGCCTGCGTCATTTCTGAACTCGACCTTACCGGCGGCAAACTCACCGACGGCCGTCATGATTTTATCAGTTACCGTGCCGTTTTTCGGCGAAGGCATCTTACCCTGCGGTCCCAGCACGCGGCCGAGCTTGCCAACCTTGCCCATCACTTTCGGTGATGCAATGGCGACATCGAAATCCATCCATCCATCGGTAACTTTCTTTACCAAATCGTCGCATCCGGCTTCGATGGCTCCGGCCTTTTTTGCCGCTTCTACATCAGAATCTTCGCAGAAAGCGATTACTTTTTTCTGCTTGCCAATGCCGTTGGGCAGTGAAATTGATCCGCGAATCAACTGGTCGGCCTGCTTCGGATCAATACCCAGGTGCAGGATACACTCGACGCTCTGGTCAAATTTAGTCGCCTTAAAAGCTTTAATTTTATCAACCGCATCAACCAGGCTGACAGGTTCTTTGCTTATATTTTCTGCTTCGCTTTTATATCTTTTACTTCTAACTTGCATACTTTTTTCTCGAACTGCAAACAGTTTTATTTGTTTAATCTTCTATGTCCACACCCATACTCCGGGCCGTACCTCTTATGATTCTTTCCGCATGTTCCAGGTCGAATGCGTTCAGGTCATTAAACTTGGTTTCTGCGATTTTACGCAATTTCGCTGAACTGATTTTCCCGACCTTGTCTTTATTCGGCGTGCCGCTTCCCTTGGCAATCTCCGCTTCCTGCTTTATCAGCACCGCCGCAGGCGGACTCTTTACTTCAAACGTAAAGCTCTTGTCCACATACACAGTTATCACAACCGGCACAATCGTCCCTTTCAGCTCCTTGGTCCTTTCGTTGAACTGCGAGACGAACTGACCTATGTTAACACCGTGCTGGCCGAGAGCAGGTCCGATTGGCGGAGCAGGGGTCGCCTGGCCCCCATGTGCCTGTAATTTAATCGTTACTGCAACTTCTTTTTTTGCCATTGTCCACCTTCTATTTCCTGGATTGTCTGTTCGACATGGAATTCCCAGTCATCAATTCAATCAAACTTTCTCAATTTGCCAGTACTCTATATCCAGAGGCGTGCTTCGGCCGAATATTGTAACAATCACCTTCACAATCCCTCGCTCTGAGTCAATTGAATCGACAACACCTTCAAAGTTCTCGAAAGCACCCTCCCGAATCTTAATCATATCACCCTTTTTGAACTCAACTTTTATGCTTGGGGCCTCCTCTGGCTTCTCGGCCTCCAACAGCATCTTCGCCACGTCCGTATCCCGCATCGGCGTCGGTATTCCGTCTGTTCCGATAAAGTCGCCAACTCCGGCCGTTCCTTTTATCATGAACCATGCCTTTTCGGGAACCCGGCCGTCATCAGTTGATTCCATCTCCATAAAGACATAACCAGGGTAAAGCTTTCTCTTGTGGACAGTCTGCTTGTTGCCCCGAATACGCTTTATTCGTTCAACAGGAACTTCAATTCTGCCTATAATATCGGTCAGACCTTCCCTCTCGACATTTAGCATAAGAGCATCTTTGACCTGCACTTCTTTATTTGCCGCTACTCGTAAAACATACCATTGCATAATAATTACCTTGTCTCGTTTCATTCGAGAAGTGAATTCAGCTCAGCAGCCATGGGAATAACGTTGCAAAGCCGAGATCTGTAGCTCCAAGAAGTATGGCCATAATAAAGACAACGATTATGACGATAGACGTCGAAACCGCTATTTCTTTCCTGCTCGACCAGCTTACCTTTTTCATCTCACCCTCGGCGGAAATCATAAAATCCGCAACCGAAGGTTTGTTTACAAGCCAGAAAATCAAGAATGCCAGAATGACAAACAATCCGACCGGAACCATAGTGACTATCCACATTTCCGCCCTGCGGCTCAGACCCATCGGTATCGCTTCCATTTTCTGGTAAAGTTTCCAACAGCCCGCGGCGGCGATAATTGCAGCAGCAAACGCACTATAAAGTCTCGTATTTTTTCCTTGGCCTCGTTTATAAATATCGAAAACCATATTAACCTCATCATCTCGCCGTGTTTTTCAACCAGCGAAACCGTTAATATTATTACCTCGTTTAATTTACTACGAGGTTTCATGTTAGCAGGCCAGGAGGGAGTCGAACCCCCAACCTTCGGTTTTGGAGACCGACGCTCTGCCAAATTGAGCTACTGGCCTGTCAGTTCGTCTGTTATTTATTGATAATTCTTCAATTTTTAATAAGCGTCGAGATCCAGATATTTCTAAAACCGGTAATCACTAAAGAGCTATTTTCTACGTATCTTGTGAATTGTATGTTTACGTTCGTTACTGCAGAACTTCTTCAACTCTATTTTGGGCGTACCCTCTGATACGTTTACACTTGTACGATAATTCCGACTGCTGCATTCACTGCATTCAAGCCAGACATATTCCCTTTTACTCTTTTTTGCCATAAAACTTACCCAACCAGGCGAAACTACTTATTTTGTCATAGTGACAATAGCAACTTAGATACACTCAACCAATATGAATACCATAGATTGGTGCTCACAGGTTCCTTTCAACTGTTCCGAAATACTTATTCAAGAACCTTGGTTACAACACCGGCCCCAACTGTACGACCACCCTCACGAATAGCAAAACGAAGGCCTTCTTCCATAGCAATCGGTGAAATAATTTCCACTTCCATCGCTATGTAATCGCCGGGCATACACATCTCGGCACTTTTACCATCCCGGCTCATTAACGAATTTACTCCGCCTGTAACGTCAGTTGTCCTGAAGTAAAACTGTGGTTTGTAACCTGCAAAGAAAGGCGTATGTCTTCCACCTTCCTCTTTTGTTAAAACATAGACCTCAGCCTTAAACTTGGTGTGCGGCGTAATACTGCCCGGCGCCGCGATAACCTGGCCGCGTTCAAGTTCCTTCTTTTCTATACCACGTAGGAGCAGTCCTATATTATCGCCGGCCTGACCTTCGTTAAGAGTCTTATTGAACATTTCAACGCCGGTGACGACTGTTTTACGTATTTCTTTCGATAATCCGATGATCGCAACCTCATCACCTGTGTGGACTTTGCCGCGATCAACACGTCCTGTACCTACCGTACCCCGGCCTTTGATGCTGAAAACGTCCTCAACCGGCATAAGAAACGGCTTATCAACCTCGCGTACCGGAAGCGGGATATAGCTATCCATAGCATCAAGCAGCTCAATAATCGCCTTACAGGCCGGATCATCAATACTCTCTGCTCTCATCGCTTTAATGGCAGAGCCGCGGATGAGCGGTGTGTCATCACCAGGGAATTCGTATTTGTTCAGTAAATCTCTTATTTCCAGCTCGACCAAATCGATTAGCTCAGGATCGTCGACCAGGTCAACTTTGTTGAGAAAAACAACAATACAAGGCACGTTAACCTGGCGAGCAAGAAGAATATGCTCACGTGTCTGAGGCATCGGGCCATCTGCCGCACTGACTACCAGGATAGCACCATCCATTTGGGCAGCACCGGTAATCATGTTTTTAACATAGTCCGCATGGCCGGGGCAGTCTATATGCGCATAATGTCTATTTTCAGTTAGATATTCAACATGCGCAGTCGAAATAGTCAGAATCTTGGTCGCATCTCGTCTTCCCTGAGATTCAGACGCTTTGGCGATGTCATCGTATGACTTGAATTTCGATAATCCCTTGAAATCCATAACTCTCGTCATCGCGGCCGTTAAGGTTGTCTTTCCATGATCGACGTGACCGATCGTTCCTACATTTACATGTGGTTTTACACGTTCAAATACCGCCTTAGCCATTGTAACATAAACCTCCAATATGCTTGGTTAGTATTAACTTCGTTATTTCTGTGTCCTCGAAAAATTATCTTAAACTGTCTATAACCAATTCAAAGCCAAGAACTTAACTCTCATACGTCCAAAACAATAAATATCCATATGTTTCGAACACTAACAGGTTCTCTCGGCCCGATCTACTTGCATTTAGCTGCTGATGGGGCTTGAACCCATGACCTCGTCCTTACCAAGGACGCGCTCTACCACTGAGCTACAGCAGCAATACCAACCCCTCGCATTTCCATATTGATAGAGGCTGATCAAAACAATGAAACTCTACTTATGCTCGTTTTTAAGCAAAAAAACACAAAACTTCCCTGACACTGCCCAATAAAGCTACACTCACTGCGCAGGAACTCGATAACCTTACAAAACAATTCCTTAATGTAAACTCAATAATCTATCGAATTGGCCACAGGACTGCAAATATAAAAAAAGAAAAATTAAAAAAATTTCAATTTTTATACTTTTCCATAAAATTCTATGAAAGCCAATCCCTATGTTAATTATCTTTTGGCCCCCACATATCACGCAGGAAAGAAGATTCAATGCTTAAAAAAACAAAAAAGCTTATTTTTCAATTCGGGAACAGACCCTCCCATATCACAGATGCATAATACCCTATCAACCCTTTTTGTAGCCCTTATCTTCGAGATATTGCTCGACAATGTTCTCCGCAGCATAATCGAAATCCTGGTTACCTTCGTTTACATTATTCGCACTTTGTGTCCACCTTGAATTTAATCTCATGGAAACATCGCATATCTGATAACCACCTTCTTCTCCGGTTATTACGACCATTATATTTCCGGTAAGCCGTTTGGCAACGGATCTCTGCTCACCGCCGCTTAAACCGATTCCAGTATTCCGGGTTCGACCGGTTAATACAAAAATCTCTGCCCCCGCCAGATACTCCTTTTCAACAAGCACCAATGTCATCCTGCCTCTTACTTCGACATTTGCTACATCAAAATAGTGCGTTTCCGTCACGTACCATTTATATATTCCATACCTCTCTAATTCGTATCGAACTGCATTATTAACCGATTCAATCGAACCGTCAGAGGCACATTCCACATCAAGAATGAGGTAGGCCGTCGCTCTTTCCTGGCTAACACTGGTCCATGGCTCCTCGCTTCCCAAGGTGGAAAAAAAGTTCATATTCATTTGATATATCAATATTTCACCCCGGACAGGCAGGCAGGTCGCAAATATAGCAGACAGGAACACCAACTTTAACCATATTCGCATTTCAAAATCTCCTTATAACTATCTGCTACAGCCCAAGTATATATATCTTTAATCCATCGGCCTATCTATGTTTGCTGATAACCTCTTCGTATAAGATACGCTTTTACAATCTCGTCAACGGCATAATCAAAATCTCCGTTTCCATTATTTTCATTATTAGCCAATTTCGTCCATTGCTGATAAAACCTGTATTTAGTTGACCATATATCAATATAATGACCAGGACCTAACTGACTATCAGAGATGTTCCGACCCGTTAACTGGCTGGCAACTTCCACAGTTACATCCTTAACAAAATCTATTGCAATATCCTTCGATTGACCCTTACTTATCATCGCCTGCACTTCAACCGCGTCCGCATATGAACCTGTAAGAAACCACCAGATTGTATCCCTGTATAAAACTCGTGTAATTTGATAGTCACGATCATACACTCTAAACAAATAATCTTCTCCATCTTTCCAATATATTATTTCTCTTGCTTCGACAACATTTATCGTATCTTCCGGGTCATCGTACCTGATGTCCAGTACGAGGTATCCCCTGTCTTTTCTTTGAATACCTTCCCAGTCCCCGCTTACGCCGTTGAAATCGTAACCTGTGATAGACAATTTATAAATCAGGATATCAGCATCAGCTTGCGAATACAGCACAAAAAACAATAATATAACAATCAGCTTTATTAAGAACTTCATTACATGATTCCTTTGCTAATCCCGTTTGCCGGCTTCCATGAATCGTAGTTATCCATAATTTTACTTACACCAGAACTTCATTTTGGGATTTATCTTATTATTTATAGAGCCAATATTTTACAAAAAAAGACTCAGATTGAGTTTACAGAATCACTCTTATTTCTGGAAGTAACAATAATAGAGTCCCTTAACTGCTATTCGGAATACGAATATAAAATAATTTAAGAAAAACATACCAATACTCTATAAAAATATCCTTCTTACGAACAGAAATTGACAATTATGCCCGTAATTGAATCTGCATTCTCTCATTCACGGCGATATTTAGGTTTAAAATTCTTAGAATGGGTAGAAATGACGTTATGAAAAGTAGATATAGTTTTTGAAGTTATTCCTTTAATCATTATAGAAATCCAACGCCTTTTTTTTCTCCCGTAATACCCCATCCTTAGGATTAGAATTCGTACATCGATGCACAAAATGTTAATTTAGGCATTATACAACCTCATCACATCGATGTCTACCGTATAGTCAAAAAAATATCATTATTTATGTCACAATCTCCCAAGATAATTATAAAGACTCAATCTAACGGTTTCAGATAATCAAAATTACGATATACAATTGACTTACGACGGAAATTCATCACAAAAAACTTTATTTATGAATATTGAAAGCGGCCAAGAATAAGGTTAAACTGTCCGAATTAGGAAAATTTTATATAACCAAGACCAGGCAAATAACGGTATATATTTGGAGTAAATGATGGATAATAGCAAAATTGTCGCCGAAGGTATAACCTTCGACGATGTGCTGCTCATACCAGCTAAAAGCGATTTTGTACCAAGCCAGGCCGATACCCGTACTCGATTAACCAACAATATCTCAATCAATATACCTATAGTATCGGCTGCGATGGATACTGTTACAGAGGCTGCCCTTGCGATTGCACTCGCACAAGAGGGTGGAATTGGCATTATTCACAAGAATCTTTCAATAGAGGCACAGAAACGAGAAGTCGCCAAAGTAAAGCGTTCGGAGCATGGTGTAATCCTCGATCCGGTTACTTTATCACCAAATGAGCCGGTCAAAAGAGCACAGGAGTTAATGAATGAACAAAACGTTTCAGGCGTACCTATTGTTGACGGTCAAAAGCTCGTGGGTATTCTTACCCGACGTGACCTGAAATTCTTAAAGGACTACGACGCTCAGATAAGTTCCGTAATGGTAAAGGATAAGCTCATCACCGGTCCCGCAGGAACGACACTCGAACAGGCAAAGGAAATCCTGCAGAGACACAAAGTGGAAAAATTGCTCCTGATCAACGGCAAAGGCGAGCTGGCCGGCATGATTACCATGAGGGACATTGATAGAGTGCAGCAATACCCCATATCCGCCAGGGACAAAAGAGGCCGCCTGCTTGTCGGGGCCGCTGTAGGCGTCCACGATTACGACAGGATTAAGGCCTTAATAAAAGCGGATGTCGATATTATAGTAGTCGACACCGCGCATGGTCATTCACAGAACGTCATAGACACAGTCAGGAAAATCAAAGATAAGTACAAAATCGACGTAATCGCAGGCAATGTAGCCACTACTGAAGCAGCGGAAGACCTGATAGCCGCCGGGGCCAACGCTGTAAAAGTCGGCATCGGACCCGGTGCAATTTGTACCACGAGAATAATCTCCGGCGTGGGAGTCCCTCAGATTTCTGCAATAATGAACTGTGCTAAAGCGGCGGGAAAGCACAATATTCCTGTCATCGCCGACGGTGGAATCAAACAGTCCGGAGATATAACAAAGGCAATCGCTGCAGGGGCATCGAGCGTGATGATCGGCTCGTTATTCGCCGGCCTGAAGGAAAGTCCCGGCCAACTGGTCATTTACAAAGGAAGGCAATTCAAAGAATACAGGGGTATGGGTTCTCTTGGGGCGATGGTCAAAGGTTCGGCTGAAAGATACCGTCAAAGCAGCACATCGGAAGAAAGCAAGCTCGTGCCCGAAGGAGTGGAAGGACGAGTGCCGTATCGCGGGATGCTAAGCGATTTTGTCTATCAGTTAGTCGGGGGACTGCGGGCCGGTATGGGCTACTGCGGGGCGAAGAACATCGAAGAGCTGATGAAAAATGGCAAATTTGTGCGCATAAGTGCGGCTTCCATCAGCGAATCTCATCCTCACGATATACAGATAACCAAGGAGGCCCCAAATTATTCGGCAGCAGTACCTTTTGAAGATTAGGAAATCTACTGGTGAGTATTTGCAGACAAAGTTTCCGGCTCGAATATATTTGCTCGTTCTTGATTTTCATTACCGGCTGTGCGGAAAAGACTCAGCTTGTTACCAACCAAAAGGACTTAAACAGTCAATCACAATTACAGAACAACGAACCGAATTCCAATGAAGCTGAACAAACAGAAAAACCTTCCAACAGGAATTCATTTCTGGAAAAAGCAAAAGTCGATTTTGCAAACTGGCCGAGTGTGGTTTTTGTGGATTCAAAAGATACCTTTTCAGCCTCGGATAATCTAACCGCCCTCTTTGCTGGCCGGTGCCGCAAGTATTGTGATGAACCAGGACGCCTATAATGAGATTGCCGAGCATTTCGAAAAACATGGACACCTTCACAATTTCAAAGATGAAAGCCTGAACGTAATCGGCCATCCAGTGACACATTTTGCGGCAGGGGGATTATGGTATGCGCTCAGTGCGGAAAATCAGGATGAACTTAACAACCAGC
>CAZKYP010000006.1:0-29632 GCA_964556885.1 uncultured Pirellulales bacterium
TGCCTTCAAACACACAATCTTCAAAGTCTACAGATCCCCGAACCGAAATATGAAACGCGCTGTCGGTATTCTCCATAAATAGACAATCATGAAATTTTGCTCGTGCATGCATTGCCGTAAACATTACCCCTCCATTTCCGTGATTGCGAACAAACACAGAGTCATAGACCTCAAGTCCAAATAGAGCAGATGATTGGGCCAAATAAATTGCACCTCCCTTACTGGGAGCCACATTGTTTTCAAATCGACAGTTTCGAATAGTACATTTCACCTCTCCACTTCCAATTGCCAGAGCGCCGCCATGCGGCATACCCATGCCATTTTCAAATCCAAGATGTGACAAATGGCAGATGATCCCTTTATCAACAATTAGACAAGACTCCGTTTGGCCACCGTCAATAATCGTCCTGTCCATTCCTGCTCCTTGGAGTGTTACACCTGTGTGCATTAAAGTGACATGTACATTTTCTACATATCGTCCCTCTGAAATATAAATGACATCCTCATAGCCAATTTCGGGATACTTATCGAGGATTTTTTGAATGGATGTCATGGGTGTGTCAGGAGAGAGTCCGTCGTTATCATTCTTGCCAGGTGCAATACCATCTTCGCTGATATCATCATTAATATAGTAGGTCCGAATATCACCAGTATAATTGTATTTGGCTTCTACAGTAATGTCATGATCAAATACAAATTGTAACTCATTGCTGTCACTCAATAGAACACCGTTGGCATCCATCCATCCGGCAAACACAAACTCATCAATCTTTTCAGGAACAATAAGTTGAAAGTTGCTATTCAGAATAGCAGAGCAGATAAACTCAGTTTGATTGCAGTGTGAACCATCAATACGAACTCTGTAAAGAGGTGAGGATTTTACAGTAAGCTGGCCCATGTTTGCTATCGTGAAGGATTTCTCTGATTCATCTGACAAACTGGGATTTAGAGTTGATGAAACACGAATTTTATATCTGGAACCATTTGACAAGGGGCATTGTGACCACGTGAAGCAGCCCGCATTGTAGGGCAGACTATTCGCACCAGGTATGTCATACCAATGTTGGCCATCGTCATTTGAATATTCCAGATCAAGTGTTTCCTGAGGAGAAAAAGATCCTGCGGCATTCCAACGTATAAACAGATTCGAACCGCTCTCAATGACCTCTTTGCCTTTTGGTGAGAACAACTGCAAGGTCTTTTTCTGCTGATGGTGAGGAGCAAGAGCCGGATCACCTAAAAAGAGGAAAATATATTGATGCCAGGGATCTGACACTTTTATTGGGGCTAATTCTTCTAAACAAGCACGGTATGCCTGACCAATTCGATTATGTTTCTCTTGAAATAAATTTACAAGAATCTGATCCCAATGAGGTGATGCTGCCGTAGAACGAGAACTTCCAAATATAGCAACGGCTCCACCGTTGGGATTTTGAATCAGTGTCTCAGAAAAACTGCCGAGAAAACCACTTTCGCTATCGTAATAAGCAGTCCCACAGCCTCTGTCAATAATAATCGAGGGAAGGGTGTTGTTTAGAGTAGCTGCTAGCTCTCGCCCAAATCGCCTGACTTTGTCTTCATCTATAAAGGGCCACATGGTTGCATTAGTATGATTCCAGAAATAAACATAATGATATCCTTGGTTCAAGACGTCAGCGACATTTTCAAGAGTAAGTTCATAATCACCAAATTGAATATCGTCCCAACTCGTATTGGTATCAAAAAGCAGATTTAATTTGCCGGGCTGCCAGTAAGGCTGAACGATATCCAGATAAATGTTTGTCATGTCTATTTCAAATTTACCCACTGGATCATGGTCGCGATATCGTTCGGGTCGTAAAGGTCCCTCTTCCCAGGAACCAAAGCCTCCTCCTCCCATTAGAAGCATTGAATCAATGAACTGATCTTTGTCAATCCCTTCATATCGTAAAACCTTTGTAAAATAGGCTGCCACATGCTCTGGTTCAGACACAGGAATTCGTCCAAAACAGACCTCAGGGGTCAATTCTTCAAGACCAATATCACCAATTTCCCCATAAATGCCATCTCCATCAGCATCCCATAGTATTCCATCCATATCGGCATAGTATAAATCAACAGGGGCGGAATAACCGTTACCTGTTTCACAATAGCGTGGCGGAACAACAGACTCGTCCCCTCCCAACACCAGAAACATTGTTCGATTAGGATTGTAGCAGGACTGAATACAACTTCGTATTTTTTCCTGGATATCATTGCCGGCAAAAAGGTTATTTGCATCAATCGCCTCGACGGTAATGAGTTTCCCATCCATCCCCTGGGAGCAACGATGATCCACCAATAGCTGGAAGCTATCTTTAAGGTCTTCATTGGTAATGAGTAAATATTGCTCTTGTCCTTGCGCAAATATTGGCACACTAATGAAACAGTAAAGTGTAAAATACACAATTACAAAGAGACCGCGTTTGATAGCTGATTGTTGGAGATATGACACAATCGCAAACCCTTTTCTCCCCCCCAGAAAGACCACCAAATAGAAACCTTCGTTGCTCTGCTGTGAGCCGTTTGCTATATATTTTCCGTCCGATGTTGCCAATCTGGGTAAGTTCATGGGAATCAAATGTACCCACTCCTACATTAACTGTCATTATAGCAAGTTTTTTATAAAACTCAAAGAGGAAACTCGGGACATATCCACAGTCACCTACTAAATCACCGTTTTGTTCCGTAATTCTCTATAAAGTATTTTCTCTTCTGCATAAATTGACCGGTCTTGTTAACTTTAATGTCAAACTTTATTTGAGTTGGGATTTATGCAATACATCGCCTGCAAATACCGTCTTAAGAAGAGGTTATATTGAAACATTGATTTTTTTATACCTTTTTGATATACTATTGAGGATGAGTTTTGGTGATATATCTGAACATGGAGCATAAGGTCGTATGAGGGGTCCTGGAAAACCTGTTTATGTTCAAGGGGCTCAAGTAATGAGAAAAAAAAGCCCACCGCTCTGCCTG
This sequence comes from uncultured Pirellulales bacterium, assembly GCA_964556885.1. GTDB lineage: Bacteria > Planctomycetota > Phycisphaerae > Sedimentisphaerales > Anaerobacaceae > CAZKYP01. The sequence continues at coordinate 2,998 of CAZKYP010000006.1, forward strand.
CTACTGATGCTGATTATATGTGCACCTCTTTTCGCCCGGAGCGGCCAGGAAAAGTCGCTCTCTGGACAATTTGAAAGCGACAGCGAGTATGCGACGACGAACGAGATTGATACCCTTGTTAGAGCATCATTAAACAAGAGGGGCTTAAAGCCGGCAAACCTGTGTTCCGATTCAGTTTTTATCCGGCGTGTGTATTTGGATGTGATCGGCACATTGCCCGAGCCGCAGGACGTTCGCAGGTTTCTGGAGAGCCGCAATCCCAGCAAGCGGACCGAACTGATCGACGCCCTGTTGGAGCGTAATGAGTATGCCGACTACTGGTCATTGAAATGGTGCGACCTGCTGCGGGTAAAGGCGGAGTTTCCCATCAATCTTTGGCCCAACGCGGTGCAGGCCTATCATCGATGGATTCACGACTGCCTTCGGGAAAATATGCCTTACGATAAATTTTCCCGTGAACTATTGACAGCAAGCGGCAGTAACTTTCGTGTCCCGCAGGTAAATTTCTATCGTGCGATTCAGGGCCGGGAGCCATCCGCCATCGCGGCGGCGGCAGCCCTGACGTTCATGGGAGTGCGTCTGGAAAACTGGCCGCAGGAACGTCGCTCCGGGATGGAAGCTTTTTTCTCTCGCGTGGCGTACAAGCAGACTGCCGAATGGAAGGAAGAAATTGTTTACCTTAATCCGGCGCCAACCGAAACTTTGCAGGCCGCTTTCCCCGATGGTGTCACTGTGCAGATTCCGTCGGGCCGGGACCCGCGTGTGGTTTTTGCCGATTGGCTGATTACTCCGGAGAATCCATGGTTCGCGCGCAATATTGTCAATCGAATCTGGGCCTGGTTGCTTGGACGCGGGATCATACATGAGCCCGATGACATCCGGCCGGACAACCCACCCGTCCATCCTGAATTGCTTGTTTATCTGGAAAAGGAGTTGGTGAAATCCGATTACGACCTGCGGCATATTTACAGGTTGATTCTCAATTCCAACACCTACCAGCAGTCCTCGATTCCGCGCACCGACCATCCCGACGCAGAGGCATTTTTCGCGTGTTATCCGGTGCGGCGTCTCGATGCGGAGGTGTTGATCGATGCGTTGTCCTGGATTTCCGGGACCCGGGAAAGCTATTCAAGCCTGATTCCGGAACCTTTCACTTTCATCCCGGAAGAACATCGCTCCATAGAATTGGCGGACGGCAGTATCACCAGCCAGTTCCTCGAAATGTTCGGCCGCCCTGCTCGCGATACGGGTCTGCTGTCCGAACGTGACAACCAGCCTTCGGATGCACAGCGTTTGCATTTTTTGAATTCGACAAATGTTCAAAACAAGATTGAACAAAGTCGGAGGTTAAATCGACTAATCAGAACCGCCCGGAATAACCGCGGCATGCTGATAAACCTGATTTATCTGAATATCCTGTCTCGTTATCCGTCGCAGAATGAACGGGACACAGCGCTAGACTATTTTCAAACCGAAGGTGTCAATACGAAACAGGCCACGAATGATATAGTCTGGGCGTTAATCAATACCAAGGAATTTTTATACCGGCATTAAGATATTTATCATGCAAACAGCAAAATTCATAACACGACGCCAGGCATTGAAGCTGGGACTTTTTGGAGCAGCCGGCCTGACATTAACAGGCCATCCCCAAGCTTTGCTTGAGGCTGCCACACTAACAGAATCTATTAAGCCCAGAGCAAGGTCGGTAATACAGATTTGGATGTGGGGCGGCCCGTCGCATCTGGACACATTCGATCCCAAACCGGACGCAGGAAACGATTATTGCGGTCCATTTAAGAATCCTATTCCTACCAACGTGGACGGCATCCAAATCGGTGAAATGCTGCCGCTGCTCGCGCAGCAGGCCGACAAGTACTCCATCATCCGCAGTATGACTCACGGTATTAACTCCCATGAAACGGCATCTTATATTGTGCAGACCGGGCGTGAGCCGGGTCGGCTGGTCTATCCCTGTGTTGGGGCCGTGGTGTCACTCTTCAAAGGATACGACCATGGTTACAAAGGATTGGTCCCGCCCTATATTGTGTTGACTCAGCCGCAGGGCCGTTTTTCCGAAGCTGGTTTCCTCGGGCCGAAGTACAAACCTTTCGCCACCGGCGGCGATCCCAACCAGAATCCATTCGTTGTGGAAGGAATCGTGGCAAAAGGCATCTCCGATGAACGTCAGCGCAGCCGGCGCGAGCTGCTCCATTCACTCGATTCGCTTGGAAAGGCCATGCCGGAAAATCCGCATTTCGAAAAACTCGACCAGTGCGAGGAGAATGCGTACGGTATGATGTTCGGCGATGCAAGAAAGCTATTCGATCTGTCACAGGAAAAAGACGAAATACGTGAGCAGTACGGCCGGAACACCTTTGGCCAGTCCTGCCTGACGGCACGAAGGCTTATTGAAAATGACGTACCTTATGTCACTATAAACTACAAAGGCTGGGACACGCACAAACAGCATTTCCAAACCATGCGTCGCAGGCTGCCGGAAATGGACCGAGGTATGGCCGCTCTGTTGCAGGACCTGGCCGATCGCGGCCTGCTTGACAGCACCATCATCTGGTGGAGCGGCGAATTCGGACGAGGTCCGAAGATCCAGTGGGAAGCGCCCTGGAACGGCGGCAGGTCGCATTACGGCAAATGCTTCTCTGCCGTAGTTGCCGGCGGAGGATTCAAGGGTGGTCATGTAGTCGGCGCCTCGAATGAAAAAGGTACCGAAGTAGCGGAACGGCCTGTGTATCCGGCGGACCTGATAGGCAGTATGTACGAATTACTCGGCATCGATCCTGACGGCCCCCTGCCGAATCCACGCGGTCTTAACGTCAAAGTAATGCCGGCATCAACAGAGAGTGCCGGCCGCCTCAAAGAAATTATGTAAATCCAGGGAGCTTTAATTGTGTTATCTGGCCGAAGGATAATGTTAGTGGTGATGACCTTGTGTGTGACGACATGGGGTCAGTCGAATACGAATGAGACTCATATCGGCTACCTTTATCCTGCCGGTGGACAGCAGGGAACTGTTATTCAGATTACAGTAGGCGGTCAGTCGCTGAGAGGTGTCACCGATGTGTACATTTCCGGTGAAGGTGTGCATGCCTCAGTCATTCAATCCTACAGACCGCTGAGAAATATACAGAAAGAACAGCGCCAGTTGCTCCAAAAACGCCTGAAGGAGCTTCGGGACTTACGCCTGGCCGAACTGTCTGGTAAAGAACCGAACCTTCCTATGTCACTCGAAAAAAAAATAGTCGAGAATATGCAGCAAAATGAGGTAATGAAAAACGAAAATGATGTAAAGACCGAAGAAGTGAAACTTCCGGAACATCCTTTATTATACAATCTGGAAAATAAAAGTCTTCGTGACCTGGCCAACATAACGAATATTCTTTTTTTCCCCAGAGGAATGCAGCAGCCCAACAGGCAGCTTGCCGAAATGATGTTGATTGAAATTACCATCGATCCTGATGCCGCACCAGGCGATCGGGAGCTGCGGCTCGGGACCGGGACCGGTCTGACTAATCCCATGATTTTCCAGGTTGGTCTGCTGCCGGAAGTTCGTGAATTAGAACCTAATAATCAACAGGCTTACGCCGACCTTCCCAATCTGCCAAAGGAAAAGCCGCTCGATCTGCCGGTAATGCTGAATGGGCAAATCTTGCCGGGTGACATAGATCGTTTTCGCTTTCGTGCAAGCAAGGGACAGCGGCTTGTTATTCAGGTGCAGGCCCGTAACTTGATTCCGTATCTGGCCGATGCCGTTCCCGGCTGGTTCCAGGCAGCACTCGCCCTCTATGATGCAAATGGCGACGAAGTGGCCTTCGCCGATGATTACCGTTTCAATCCAGACCCGGTTCTTTTGTACCAGGTTCCCGAGGACGGCGAATACGAGATGGAGATCCGCGATTCCATCTATCGCGGGCGTGAGGATTTTGTTTATCGCATCGCCGTGAGCGAGCAGCCCTTCATTACGCAGATGTTTCCGTTAGGCGGCCGATCTGGTGTCAAGACGACCGCTTCGATTGCCGGCTGGAACCTCCCGGAAACCCAATTAACTTTGGATACTCAGGGCGAAGCCGACTGCATTCGGAAAACCACTTTTCATAAAGGCAAACAGCTTTCGAATTCCGTCACTTACGCTGTCGATACTTTACCTGAGTGCGATGAAAGCGAATCCAACAATACTATAAAGGACGCCCTGCAGATCGAGCTTCCGATGATTGTCAACGGGCGCATCGATACCAGCGGCGATATCGATATGTATAAGTTTAACGGCCGTGCCGGTGACAAAATAGTGGCTGAAGTGTATGCTCGTCGATTAAATTCTCCGCTGGATTCGCTCATACGTTTGACTGATGCTTCCGGTGATGTTCTGGAATGGAACGATGACCATGTGATTGAGGATAATCATTTGTACAAGAACATGTCAGGATTGCTCACGCATCACGCCGATTCGTATCTCATGGCCGAGTTGCCGAATGACGGTACTTACTGCGTGCAGGTCGCCGATTCGCAGAATCACGGAGGTCAGGCGTACTGCTATCGATTGCGCGTCGCTGCGGCCCAGGGTGATTTCGCACTCCGCGTGACACCGTCGGGCCTGAGTGTGCGGGCGGGAGGTAACGTTCCAGTTTATGTACATGCGTTACGTAAAGACGGATTCGAAGGAGAAATCGAGGTAGTATTGAAAAATGAGCCACCCGGTTTCGAGCTGGATGGTGCGAAGATTCCTGCCGGTCGTGATCGCGTGCGTTTGACCTTGACGGCGTCACTAAAAGCCCCTGACAAACCGATCGCTCTGAATTTGGAAGGCCTCGCCGTAATCGGCGGGCGGATGATAAAGCATCCGGCTGTTCCCGCAGATGATATGATGCAGGCATTCCTGTACCGGCACTTAGTACCGGCCCAGGAATTACTTGTTTTTATTCAGAAGGCGAGATGGGGTGTGCCTCATATTGAGCTGGACGGCGACAGTCCCGTGCAGATTCCTGTTGGTGGTTCGGCCCGGGTGCTGTTCAAAAGTACCAGACGTGCGAATTTTCGGGACCTGCAACTTCAGCTCAGTGATCCGCCTGATGGATTGACACTTGAGGACGTGACAGTTATGCCCGAAGGGCTGACGTTCCAGTTAAATGCAGATAAGGATGCCATAAAAAGCGGTTTCAGGGATAACCTTATTATCGAAGCATTCAGGGAGTCCATACCAAAACAGCAGGAAGGTAAACCGGTCCCTCAGAAACGCCGCGTTTCAATGGGTTTTTTACCGGCAGTTCCAATTGAAATTGTGCAGTGAAAAATGTATCAAAAAAAATCCACAAGATGGCACAGAACAGAATTTCTGACTTCTGATCTATTATGAAGATGTAAAAGATGAAGGCAATAAAAACAGAAAGACTAATTTCGCCCGGCCTCCACATTGTGTCACTGCAAAGATCGTTTGGTCTGGAATATTTTATTACAGCGACTTCAATACCGGATGAGCCGTCGTGGAAAATGTTCGAGCGTGCGGCTGAATATGTCTGTGCACATAACGCTGCGATTATCTCACAGGATGTGTTTGGACTGTCGGATGGCCACACTGGTAAGCAATCCCGAAGGACGGCATCAGGACTGGAAAAGAACTGGCCTGTAACCTGGATCGAGAATCGTAATAGTTCGAATTTGTCCGGCACTTTTATTTGGGCGGTTTCAGGAACAGATGTCACGGCAATACACCTGCACAATCGTGTTGTAGGCAATATTGTGGAAGATGAATTTGTCCGGTTTATACGGCTGGGTGATTTGACGGCCCTCAAAACAAAACTGACTCCGCAATATGAGGCATGGGAAGTACTGGAGCAGATGGATGCAGCCCTTCGGACTGCGAAAGTTGATTTTTCCGATGTGATTCGTACGTGGTTTTATAATCGTGACATCACAGCCTGGTATAAGGATTTTAACCAGGCTCGGGACGAATTTTTTCAGAAAAAGAACGTTTTTGGCAGACTTGTACCGGCCAGCACCGCAGTAGGCACGAATAATGGCACTGATTCAGCCGTAATCGGCGGGACTCTGGCTGTGCAGGGTAAAAGTGAGGAGGTAAAAACGATTGCTGTAACGTCACCATTGCAGGGACCGGCTCTGGAGTATGGGAGCTCTTTCAGCCGGGCGGTCGAATTGATTTTACCCGACCACAGACGTCTATTTATCTCGGGTACGGCGAGTATTGATTCGAGCGGCCAAACTGTTCATATAAACGATACACCTGCTCAGGTCAAATATACTATGGAGGTAATGAAAGCTATTCTAAAATCGACGTCGATGGATTTTTCGAATGTCACCCGGTCTATCGGTTATTTTAAGCATGCCGAAGATGGGAAGCTGCTTGATGAATATTGCCGAACAAATAAGCTGCCTCAGTTTCCTGTTATCATTACGGAAAACGATATTTGCCGGGATGATTTACTGTTCGAAATCGAAGTCGACGCCATCAAATGAAACATCCGGACTAATGATTACCTGTTCTGCGCGAATTTCGTTCAGTCTTCAGGGATACTATAGAATGCCTTTCTGCAGCAATATTATTGATTGGCGGAGCCCACCCTGTAATTTCCTTGATTCCGCAGAACTTTTGGTATATTTTTATTACATTGAACATGTATTTACACATGTGGATTCGCAGCATCGTAACAGGGTGCCAGTTTTAATTGAGGAAGAAACTAATGGTAAAACTAAAAAAGAACAGAAGACAGTTTTTGCAGGCGGCTGGAATATGTGCGGCGGCTTCGCTGACGGGAGCAAATATCAACCCGGCCCGGGCAGGCGGTTCCACAACACAATCTGAAAATAAGAAGCTGTTTGAACTGGGCCTGGCTTCATATACGTTCCGACAATTTGACCTTGATATGACACTGGCGATGACCAAAAGAGTTGAATTAAAATATATTTGTTTCAAGGATATGCACCTTCCATTGGACTCCAGCCCGGAGCAGATAGCAAATGTTGTGGAAAAGGTCAAAGAGGCGGGATTAGAGCTTTACGGCGGCGGAGTAATATACATGAGAAATGAAAGCCAGGTTCAAAACGCCTTCGATTACGCCATGGCCGCGGGGATGAAAGTTATTGTCGGTGTGCCGAATCATGACCTGCTGCCGTTGGTAAATACCAAGGTACAGCAGTACGATATTAAGGTGGCGATTCACAATCACGGGCCGACAGATAAAATTTATCCGACGCCTGCCAGTGCATACGAGAAAATTAAGGGCTTAGATAAACGAATCGGATTGTGCATCGACATAGGACACACTCAGCGCGCCGGTATTGACCCTTCTGAGCCTGCGGTAAATTTTGCAGACCGGCTTTTAGATGTGCACATCAAGGACGTCTCAGCGGCTACCGCACAGGGAAGCACTGTGGAAATCGGCAGGGGCGTGATTGATATACCGAAATTTTTGAATACGCTGATTAAGATTGAGTACGCAGGAGTCGTTTCGTTTGAACACGAAAAGGACGCCGGTGACCCGCTGCCCGGGCTGGCCGAATCCGTCGGTTATGTGAGAGGTGTGTTGGCGGCAATATGAAATACTATGGTAATTGGTTCAATAATATTTAAATTGCCATTCTCCAGTTGCCAATTACAAAAGGTTTGTAAGTTATGCCATATAATATTCGAATTGTAAGCACATATCCGCCCCGGAGATGCGGCATAGGGACTTTTTCACGCGACCTGGCTACGGCGCTGGAGCACCTGACCGCCGAGGTAGGATATATAAGAATCGCTGCCATCGACAACGGGAACGGCCCATATGGCATTCCGGTCGATCTGGTTATCGACCAGTACAATCCTGTATCGTGGGCCAATACCGCCAAGCACATCATTACCAGGGCCGGCGAGAGTTCCAATCCGACGGTTGTGATATTGCAGCATGAATATGGACTCGATCCGGACGCTAACGGCAATGACGGCCGCGGCACCAATTTTCTCGATATGGCAAAGACTTTTCAAAAGCAGGGGATGATTACACTTGTCTACCTGCATACAGTTCTCAATGAGCCGGACCCGTATCAGAAACAGATGTTGCTTGACCTTGCAAAGCATACCGACGGTCTTATTGTCACCACGGAAAGCGCGATTCATATCCTTGAATCCGATACGTACGGGATCGAACATTCGAAGCTCAAGCACATCGATCACGGTATCAGGATGCAGCAACCGTCGCAATTCGACAGACTGGCGATAAAAAACAAGCTCGGAATCGAAGAGCATATGCTTGTCACAACGCTGGGGCTGCTCTCACCCGATAAAGGCATTCAATACAGTATTCGGGCCTACGGGAAATTTCTGGCCGAGTCCTGCACTGAAGCTCAGAGAAAGAGGATAGTATACCTCATCGCAGGCCAGACGCATCCGGAATTCGTAAAAGCCGACGGCGGGAAACCGTATGCCCAATACAAGGCGCTGCTGGAAGATTCCCTGCAAAAAGCCGGGGTTCGATGGTGCAGGACCAAAGATCTCCAGGCGGCGGACCTCGACCAGAATGATATAGTTTTTTACGATATTTATATTGATGAAAATATGCTGCTGAAGCTCTATGGGGCGACAAACATGATGATATTGCCGTACCTTAACATGCAGCAGATATCGAGCGGCATATTAGCCGATACGGTCGGCTCCGGAAGAGTTGCGATAGCCACCAAGTTTATGTATGCGCTGGAGCTGATTCACTCCAACAAAAAATGCCCTCCGGGCCTTATCATAGGCAGATATGCAAGAGGAATCCTCGTGGACCCCGGCGAGTCTTCGGTCGAACAGATAGCGAAGGCGATTGATTATCTCGTGTTCAACAGGGGCAAGCGGCTGATAATGGAAAAACAGGCCCACCAGAGGGGCTACCAGATGAGATGGGACAACAGCGCCTGGGCACTGCTTCAGTATATCGAATTCGTAAGAGAGGAAAAGGAGATAGTAACGGGCAGAGGCGTGAAATTCGACCGGGAAAAGCCATCCATATTACAAATAGAAAAAAAGCGACCCACTATAAGTGGAGCGCCGCAAATTTAAGTCAGCTTTATCGGCTTGTTTTCTTTTGCGGATTTGTATATCGCCAGTATCACTTCGACCGCCTTCCGCGCTTCGTGTCCGTCGATTTTGAATTTTCGGCCGCTGTCAAGTGCATCGAGAAAGGCCCTGAAATTCCGCGTATGATTTTCATGTGTAATTGCGGCCGGGTCCGACACACCGCCCCCGCCTTCTATCTGCCCGAATTTCCTGAGGACTTCCTTATCTATCGGCTTCTCGTCGGCAAACTGCCAGACGGTGATACTGTTTTCCACGTTGATAATGGTCCCTTTTGTACCGGTAATTTCGAATCGCCTGAACTGGCCGGGAAACGAAGCTGTAGTACCGTAGATAATTCCCAGGGCTCCGTTGGTGAACTTCAGCGTTGCGGCGGCGGTATCCTCCGTTTCTATCTGCGGATGGCCCAACTTCGCGGTGTACGCCTGCACGGACTCGATGGGGGGCATTAAATCGCAGAGCATATCGACCATGTGGATAGACTGGTTCATCAGCGCCCCCCCGCCGTCGAGATTCCGTGTGCCGTGCCACGAATCTTTGTAGTAATCGTCGTTGCGCCACCAGGGGACAAACACACCGGCGTAAGTAATAACTCCGATTCGACCGGAATTGATCGCGTCCCTTATAGGCGCCATCATATCATTGAATCTATACGGGAATATGCCGCCGAGACTGGTGCCGCTTTTTTCATGGGCCTTTATCATGTCATCGATTCGCTCTAAGGAAATTTCGAGAGGTTTTTCGCATATCACATGTTTGCCCGCGCGGGCCGCGGCGATTGTCGGCTCGGCGTGCAGCCCGCTCGGGGTGGCGATTGTGACGATGTCTATCTGCTTGTCCCTGAGCATTTGTTCGTAATCTTCGTATGCCCGGCAGCCGTATTTATCCGCAAGAGTTTTTGCTTTATCCTGCATCTTGTCACAACATCCGACCAACTTGGCATTGGGAATATCGCCAATAGCCCTTGCGTGAAAGTCGGCGATTAGTCCGGCCCCTATGATACCGAAATTCCATGTTTTCATATCGTTCATCCCTTCAATTCGCAATACAGCAGCTAATTGACCTGTAAAAGTCGGTGGACAAGCTTAATATGGTCTTTTTATATTTGTTTATATGTGACTTTTAAAGCCTTATTTTTCAAAAATCTGCTACAAATAACCCCTTGCGAAGCGAATTGGTTTGGGTTATATTCATAACCATATAAAAACATCACATAGGACCCGAAATGTGTTTGGCACATTATACTGAAAGGAGCAGGTATGGCACTCAACAGAAAGTTAAAAATGGGAATGGTTGGCGGTGGACCCGGCGCATTCATTGGCGAGGTGCATCGCAAGGCGGCCCGAATGGACGGCGGCATCGAGCTGGTGGCCGGGGCGTTCGATATCAATCCGCGTAAGTCAAAACAGCAGGGACGCGAGCTTCTGCTCGATCCGAAACGCGTCTACGGCACGTATCAGCAGATGATAGAAAAAGAGCTGAAACTGCCCGAAGGCGAACGTATCGATTTTGTTTCGATCACCACGCCGAATAACTGGCATTTCCCGATAGCCAGGGATTTTCTCAATGCAGGCTTCCACGTGATGTGCGAAAAGCCGATGACGTTCAACGTCAAAGAGGCCAAAGAGCTGAAAAAAATCGTTCAGAAGTCCCGCAAAGTTTTTGGTCTCATGCACAACTACACCGGCTATCCGATGGTCAAGCTGGCGCGGGACATGGTGAAGGCCGGAGACATCGGCAAGATTCGCAAGATTGTCGTGCAGTATCCGCAGGGCTGGCTTGCCACCGCTGTGGAAAAAACCGGCAGTATGCAGGCGTCATGGCGGACTGACCCCAAGCAAAGCGGCGGTGCCGGCTGCATGGGTGACATCGGCACGCACGCGGAGAATCTTTCCGAGTACATCACTGAACTTAAAATAACACAATTGTGTGCGGACCTGACGATTTTTGTCAAGGGGCGCAGGCTCGACGACGACGGAAACATCCTGCTGCGTTTCAACAACGGCGCAAGGGGCGTTCTGCATGCCAGCCAGGTTTCTATTGGTGAAGAAAACAATCTGGCAATCTGGATTTACGGAGAAGAGAAGGCCCTCGAATGGCATCAGGAGCATCCGAACTATCTATATGTGAAAGAGCCGGATGGGCCGGTGCAGGTATGGCGACGAGGAAACAATTATATCGGAGCGAAAAGCGCTGCCGCAGCACGTGGGACGCGCCTGCCGTTCGGACATCCGGAAGCGTTCTTCGAGGCATTCGCCAATACATACTGCAACTTTGCCGATACCGTCCGGGCAAGATTGACAAGAACAAAACCCGATCCATTGGCCCTGGATTTTCCGGATGTTAATGACGGCCTGCGTGGCATGCTGTTCATAGAAACTGTTTTGGCAAGCTCCAGGAGCAACCAGAAATGGACTGCCTTCAAAAAAGCCTGAGATATTTTGAACTGATGTCATCAGAATCAAACAGGAAAATCTTTTTCTGCTGATTGGTGTCAACAATGGCAATTCAGTTGAAAGGAAACATTTATGGGTAATAAAACAATTAAGAGTACCGACAGCTTTTCGCGGCGGGACTTCATCAAGACGACTGCGACCGGCGTTGCGGCCGTTATGGCCGGCAAGAGTGTTATTTTTGCGGCGCCTGCTGCGAGAAAATTAAAAGTCGCTTTGCTCGGCTGCGGCGGCCGGGGCCAGGGGGCCCTTGGTGATTGCCTGAACGCCGCCAAATACATTAACGGCCTGGAGCTTGAGATAGTAGGTTTGGCCGACTGGTTCGAAAGCAGGACGCAGGAAGCCGCCCAAAAGTACAATGTGCCTGCGTCGAAATGTATTGTTGGAGCTGACGCATATAAAAAGCTGTTGGAAAAGGATTTTGATGTTCTGCTGACGGCTACGCCGCCTGTTTTCCGCCCGGTGCATTTCGAAGCCGCAATAAAGGCGGGCAAGCACGTATTTATGGAAAAGCCCGTGGCAGTCGACCCTCCGGGCGCGCGCAGGATTATCGAAGCAGGTGAGCTTGCCAAAAGCAAAGGTCTGTCAGTAGTTGCCGGAACCCAGCGACGTCACCAGAGTGTCTATCGCAAAACCGCCTATGCCGTCCAGCAGGGCGCTATCGGCAAAATTCGAGGCGGTTGTATCTGGTGGTGCGGCGGCGCGTTGTGGTACACGGCAAGGCTGCCGGGTGAAAGCGATGCGGACTATATGGTACGCAACTGGGTCAGCTTCACCGAGATGTCGGGAGACCATATTGTCGAGCAGCACGTTCATAACATCGATGTTGCCAACTGGTTCATCGGCCATCCACCAATCAGGGCGCTTGGTTTCGGCGGACGTGCCCGAAGAAAGACCGGCGATCAGTTCGACTTCCACAGCGTCCAGTTCGATTACGCCGACGACCTTCACATTCACAGCATGTGCCGCCAGATAAACGGCTGTTATAACAGAGTGAGTGAGCATTTCGTAGGCAGTGAAGGTTCGACTCTTGGTGACGGAGGTGAGATGGTGACAAGTAAAAACATCGATGTTCCTGATTTTCCCGAACACGATGGGCCGTACTGCCAGGAGCATATCGACCTGCTCAACAGTATTCTTGAAGAAAAACCTCTGAATGAGGCCCGCAACGTTGCCGAGTCGACACTGACTGCGATTATGGGCCGCATCGCTACTTATACCGGCCAGATGATCAGGTGGTCCGACGTGGCCGAGAATAAGGATTCGCAGTGGTATAACCTGACTCTAAAACCGACGGCGGAAGATTTCGAAACGGGCAGCGTTGTGGCTCCAAAAGACGACGTCGCTCCCATTCCCGGTTCGGAAGAAAGACGAGTGGGATAAATATTTTCGATAATATTATGGAATTTGATATAAAAAAAGTCGCGCTATAAGGCGCGACTTTTTTATTTGTCATTATTTTTTTCGAAAGATGATGTTACTGTAATTCAGCTATCTGCGTGAACTGAATCATAGCCCCGGGCGGGGTTTGCGGACGCGGCTCGATTTTTCCGACCAGGCCAACCTTCTTTCCGACATAGTTGTTCAAGTTCATCTGCGCGATCGCCCCTGTAGGCAGGGCATAGCAGAGGGTCTTGCCTGAATTGTCAACGATTCGATAATGACCAGGGCCGTATGTGGCGAACGGCTGAAGCTCGCCTATTATTGCGTATTTGCCCAAATCTTCAAAATTGGCCAGTTTGGAATTATAGGTATTATCAATTTCCTCTTTGGCTTTTTCCAACAATTCATTTTGTAGCTTAACTTCCTTGCCTGCGGTTAATGCCAGCTCGTAACCTTCGACCTGCTTGGCTACGTACTCGGCGTAACGTGCGGCCTTGCCCGCCTGCTTGCTGTTGGCGATTTCGAGAAGCGCCTTTCTAATCTCTGTATAATTTTGTTCGCTCAGCGGCTTGGCTTGTTCGGCTTCGATTTCCTTTTGCAGGGCGTTGAATTTTTTGAGCATTCCCTCGGGGGAAGTATCAGCAGACTCAGTGACAGCGACTTTTGCAGCGGCGGCGTTGGGATCGGTTGTTGCTTGCTCGGTTTGCGTTTCGCCGGCGGGCAGCTCCGATGTAAGTGGTGCCGTCGGGCTGGTATTTTCAACCGGCTTTATAAAGTTACTGCTGACATAGAGAAACGAGAAGTTCGGTGGTTCGATTTTGTAATAATCGTCCATCTGTTCGTTCAGTAACTTGACCTTATCGCCCTTGCTGAGTTTTCCCTGCAGGGCCGTTGAGAATGTCGGCCTTCTGAAACTGGAGCCGGCATATACGCGAACGTTGTCGCCGGTTACTGTTCCGACGGTGGGATCTTCCGGGTCAATCTTTACGAATTGCGTATAAATCCAGGAAAAACTGCCTGCCGGCGGGACAATGCGGGACCAGCTATAAACTGTGCCGACTACTTTAACCTTGTCACCTGTCTTGAGCTTGCCGCATTCATAAAAGTTAGTCCCGGAGCCGGAACGAATATATACATTGTCGCCTGTTATCTCCGCTGTATAGGGAAAGGACATCGTGTCCGTCTCTGCGGAGGCGCCGGTCATGGTTGGTTCAGGCTCCTGAGCTAAAGTGACCCGGTTATGGCAGAACGAGAAAGCTAATGTGATTATGATGAACAGTTTGATATGAGTTTTCATTTTGGTATCTCCCTAAAAGATTTCCTTATCCCAAACTCCTTAAACGCCCAGCCTTCGGGCGTCTAATTTATTAAAAATTAACATCATAACTGATGATTGTCAACCCTTTTATTGGATTAAAAAACTGTTGTATCAGCATTAATAGACAGATTTTCCAGCCGATCTTATGGGATTATAACAAATTTATTCCGGAAAGCCACCATGTCTATGTCCGGGAGAGGAGAATTTTTTTGGAGTGGAAATCAAGGTACGGGAATATGTTTACTTATAATTTTCCGTTTTATGCCGCACGATCCGGCCCTCAATCATGTAAATCACGTCCTCCGCTATGTTTGTAGTGTGGTCGGCTATTCGTTCCAGGTGTCGCGATACCGAAAGCAGATGAATCAGGGATACCATCTGGTCGGGATGTTTCTGGATCGCTTCCTGGATTTTCAGATACATCTGCCGGTTCATGGCGTCGATAATATCGTCATTTTTGCAGACCTGGTGTGCAAGCTCGGAGCTCAGATTAACCAGCGCGTCCAGGCTCATTTTTAACATGGCCTCTGTTTCCTTGCACATTTTGGCGAAGTCAAAGGAGCTTTTTACTTCCGGCTGTGAAGCGAGGAAGGCCGACCTTTCCGCGATATTTACGGCCAGGTCGCCGATACGCTCGAGGTCGTTATTGATTTTCAATACCGCTACGATAAAGCGAAGATCGATAGCCACCGGCTGGTGCAGGGCGAGAATTTTCAGACATTCTTCTTCAACTGTTATCTCCGTGTCGTCTATCTGTTCATCCTCATCGATTATCTTCTGGGCCAGGGTCGCATCTCTTTCATCGATCGAACGAATGGCCTCGTGGACGGCGGTCTCGACTCTCGCTCCGAGGTTCAGTATTTTCTTTTTCAGGTTTTCTATTTCCCGCTGTAAGTGCCTTGACATTATTCGGTTCCTTTAATTAACCAAATCTTCCCGTTACATAATCTTCAGTTTGTTTTTTAACCGGATTACGGAAAATTTTAATCGTAGTGTTATATTCTATCAGTTCCCCGAGACAGAAAAAGGCTGTGTACTCACTGACTCTTGCGGCCTGTTGCATATTATGGGTAACAATCACAATCGTGTAAACGCTCCTGAGGCTGTCTATCAGGTCTTCGATTTTTCCGGTAGCTATCGGGTCCAGGGCGGAACACGGCTCGTCCATTAAAAGGACTGTAGGTTTCGTCGCCAGCGCCCTTGCGATGCACAGACGCTGCTGCTGTCCTCCGGACAGGGCCAGGGCCGATTTCTTCAAATCATCCTTGATTTCGCCCCACAAAGCCGCGGCCGTAAGACTTTCCTCTACAATTCGCTGTAAATCGCTTCTCTTTGTAATTCCCTGAAGTCTCGGTCCGTATGCGACATTGTCGAAGATGCTTTTTGGGAATGGATTGGGTTTTTGGAAGACCATACCGACCTGCTGTCGAAGATTGACCAGATTAATCCGCTTGTCGTAGACATCCTGCCCGTTTACGAGCATTGTCCCTTCCACGCGTATATTGGGAATGAGATCATTTATTCGATTAATACTCCGCAGGAAAGTGCTCTTGCCGCAGCCGCTCGGTCCGATTATAGCGGTTACCGTGCAGGGATAAATTTCCATTGTAATGTCTTTAACGCCCATTTTCGAGCCGTAGTAAAAGCTGAATTTGTCGGCCTTTATCACCGACTGTGCGCATGCTTCGGCGGGCGTGGTTGTTTTGGTTTTTACGTTTGAAATTTTATCTTTCAACACTGATGAAATCTCCAGTCTGCTGTGGTTCTTTCCCAAATCCTTTGCAGTTGACATCGGCATTGTAATGTATCCTCTCTGCGATTAGAAACATTTTTATTTTAATGCCCTTTCAGCCGTTTGAACATCTTCCAGCGAAAAATTATAGCCAGTGCATTCAGACATAAAATCAGCAGAATAAGAGAAACAACCATTCCGTACTGATTATGCGGAACCTGAGCGGCCAGCTTATCGGCGACCGCCATGTCCCAGCTTCCGTATGATAGTGTTCGTGTCGTCTGGAAGACCGACTTCGGAACAGGGCCGACCGCAATCCCGGCAGTGAATAATATCGGTGCGGTTTCTCCGGCCACCCTGCTCAGGCTAAGAATGACGCCGGTCAGTATCCCCGGAAGGGCCGCCGGTAACGTCACCGACATAAACGTTCTGAACCTGCTGGCTCCGAGAGCAAGTGATGCTTCCTTATAGGTCTGTGGTACGGTGCGAATCGCTTCTTCGCTCGAACGTATCATCACCGGCAGTGTCAGTACGGCAAGAGTCAGCGAGCCTGCGAGGATACACGGCTTCGAAGGTCCGCCGAACAGCGGAATGAAAAACAAAACGAAGAATGCCAGGCCAAAAAGACCAAACACTATGCTCGGAACTCCTGCAAGTGTGTTGATACACATACGAATAATTCTTATTACCGGGGTTTCCCTGGCGCATTCGGTCAAATATGCGGCACTGATAACCCCGAACGGGACAACGAAAATCATGCTGAGAAGCGTCAGGAGCAGTGTCCCGAATATTTCGGGACCGATTCCTCCGAAGTAATGACCGGGCGTGCTGTCATCGATAAAGTATCGCCAGTAGAAGGTCCACCTCGGATTAAGCATCCCGTTAAGATTTTCCTGAACATAACTGAAAAATCCTTCCAGCTTTGTTCCTTTAAACCGTTCCGCCCGGCTGGTGGCGATTTTCACCAGAGACTTGCCGGATTTCTGTTCGGTCCATTGCTCTTTCCAAAGTAATTTATACAATAAGTCCTGTGCCTGGTCCCACCGGGTCGCGCCGTATCGAAACTGGGCAAGAGCGGTGGTATCTTCACCCGGCCGCGGGCCGAACAATTTACGTATTATATCTTCTATTTCGGACAGTTCTTTAGCAAATTCTTCCTTCTTGCCCAGATCAATTTCACTCGCGACTTTCTGATATTCCTTTGCCAGCCGGAATAGCTCGAGTGCAACCGTTCCCTTGAAACGTTCATCGGCCTCGTATTGTAGAACGTACTTAGTATTACTGTTTATCAGCTCAATGTCATGGCTCGAGAATGCCTCAATCAGTTTGTCTCGCATGTCTCTGGTCAATGAGCGCAGGAGCGTATATTCATCGCGAGGTAAATCTTTTCGCCTCAGCTCCTGGCCGAATTCCCTGTGGATATCTTTTACACGGTCGGTAAGGGCCTCTGAATCGATACCGCTTTTAAATTCGTCTATCATCTGATAAACCGCCTGACGTGCAACTTCAACCTCATTAGCCTCATTTCGTACCTGTACAAGATCTCCGTGGGCAAATTCGGCAAGCTGCATCTTTCGGAACTCAACCGTCCCTTTGAAAACAACCGCACTTAATCCCCTACGGAACATCGGGCCGAGTATTACGAACAGGACGGCAATCAACAGAATAACGGTAAATCCCGTCAGTATGGTGAATATTTTGTCGAATGTTGTGCGATAAATCGCCTTCATTTATGATTTCCCGAAAGATTTTTTTGCCCGTGTCAGGAAATATTCACTAACTATGTTCAACATAAATGTCATGATGAGCAACAACAATCCTATTGCGAAGAGCGCCCTGTAATGATCGGAGCCTTTCTCTGTTTCGCCCATGTCACCGGCTATCGTGGCCGTCATTGTCCTTATGGATTGAGAGATGTTCCACCACGGATGAGGTATTTGGCTGGCGTTGCCCGATGCCATCCACACAACCATCGTTTCGCCGATCGCCCGCATCATGCCCAAAACTATCGCCGCAATAATTCCACTGTGCGCCGCCGGTATTACTACTTTAAAGATTGTTTCGAAACGCGTGGCCCCGAGTGCGTATGAGGCCTCTCTCAGCTCTCTTCCGGTGGCTGAAATCGAGTCCTCCGCCACGCTTATTATCGTCGGGAGAGCCATTACCGAGAGTAATAACGAGGCGTTTAGAGCATTAGTTCCCGTGCTGAAACCGAGGTGTCTTTGAAGCCACGGCGCCAGTACCAGCACCGCAAAAAAACCGTAAGCCACAGACGGAATCGCCGCCAATATTTCGATGATGGGTTTGACGATGTTCCTGATTTTATATGAGACGACATCGCTTAGAAAAACAGCGGCCATTACACCGATCGGAACCGAGAAAAACAATGCCGCCAAAGTTACATAAACCGAGCCGACTATCAAGGCCAAAGCGCCGAATTCAGGTTTGTCATGTGCTTGCGGGTACCAGGCGGTGCTGGTAAGAAATTCAATAATGCTGAACTTGCCCAGGAAAGGAAATGCTTCGAGAATGACGAACAGAAAGATTAAAAGGACCGCCAGTACCGATGTGCTGGTCAAAATAAAAAGGGTCATTTGTCCGATGTGCTTGAACAAAAATCCCTTTATGTCCTGCCCAAAAGTAAGCAATAGCGGCTGGTCAAATCCGGCCGCTATTTGCCTATCCTGTGAGATATTCTTCGCGTCCATTCCTGGTCCTGAAAACGATTGATTGTCTATTATGAATATTTAGTATTCGGTTACCGGAACGAATCCCTTGTCTTCAATTACTTCCTGCCCTTTTTCCGTCAGATGGAACGTAACGAATTTGTGAGTCATCGAACCAAGCTTCGGATATCCGTTCGTGAACATGAATAAAGGCCTCGATACGGGATATTTACCGGTAAGGATGGTCTGTCTTGTCGGTGTTATACCGTCGAGAGTCAGGGCCTTCACGCCTTCCTGGACAAATCCGAATCCGACGTATCCAATTGCTCCGCGTGTATTTTTCACCCTCGCGAAGGCCTGCGGGTTGGTACTTACATATTCCACACTTGAATCCATCTTTTCTTTGTTCATAACGAAGCTCTCGAACGTTTCGTACGTTCCTGATGATGTGTCGCGGCTTATTGCCACTATCGGAATGTCAGGCCCGCCGAGCTGGTTCCAGTTCTTTATTTTTCCGAGATAGATATTACGAACCTGTTCTGTTGTCAGGGCACTGATTGGGTTTGAGGGGTGAACAACGATGCAAACGCCGTCCATCGCCACAACGTGGGCGACCGGGAAAACGTTCTTGGCTATCGCATCCTTGAACTCCTGCTCTTTCATGAAGCGGCTCATTGTCGCGATGTCGCATCTGGAGTCGATTAACGCCGCAGCCCCTGTGCCGCTGCCGCTTTTATTTACAGTAATTGTAACATCGGGATACATGTTTTTGAATACTTCTGCGAAACCGTCGGCGATGGGACCTACTGTTGTGGAGCCTTCGATATGAAGTTTTTCCGCTCCGATTGCTTCGGCGGCCGCCACTAATGACAACATGACCAGTCCGCATATAATGATTGTTCTGAAACTCTTCGTTTCCGAGTTTTCTATCATTGTTTCCATTGTTTCTCTCCTTACTTAATTTCTTTAATAGTATACATTACAGATATTAGAAAGATGTTAAAATTATGTTAGATTACTGTTAATGTTTCGTTAAAACTTTAATATCAAATCAGCCTGTAACCTGCGATAGTCCAGGTCGCGGCTCATTGAGCCCCTGTCATTTTCATTATGGAAGTAGGTCAATGCCGCCTGAACGTTCTTTGCCACCTGGTATACGAAATTCATCGTATGACCTCTGCCGTTCGTACCGCCGCCGATGAAATCTGAATCAGTGAAAGCTCCGAATACTGCGTCGGCCTCGAGCTCTCTGTAATTATAACCAACCTGCCATGAACCTGGGTTCTTGGCCTTGTTGAATGTGGCGCCTGCTATCCATCCGGTGTCCTGGTTGCTTACTGCGACAAGGTTTTTAACCCAGCTTCCAAACAGGGTCGCAGGCAGCCCGAACAGTTCGGTGCCGTATTCTACGAAAATTTCCAGAATGTCATAATCGCTCGCCCACATGGTACCTGTCGTATCGGCGGTATTGCCGGCAAGGATGCCGTATTTGTCCACCTGGCCTTTTATGTTACCGTAATCCCAATAGCTTAGACCGCCCAAAATGTAGTCCGGATTGCCTATTGTGTGCTTAATGTAACTTTGTACACCCCAGAGAGACGCATCTGCTCCGCCGCTGCTTTCGTCCACCCAAAAACCGCCGCCGTTAAAATGAACCGTGTCCTTTTTATTCATTTTCAATGCGTATTTTACTGCGATTCCCTCCGGATTCAGGTCGCTGTCCCAGATTAGCTGGTTGTTGCCGACGGCATAAAACGGATTTTTAATCTTACCACCGTAAACGTTCAATCCTTTCATATCCTGTGGGTGCCAGTCGAAATAGGCCAGATCAATCCAGACGTCCTTGCTGGAGAAATACTGTTTGAGAGTCTGGTTCGATGAGATAGGATCTCCGAACGAGTCTGCATTCAGGGCTGAGTCTACCAGTACTTCTCTCTCCCCGCCGGCTAATCTGAATCCGAGGCCCCAGTCGTCGTTGATTATTGCTTCCAGCATGAGCCTTGCCCGGATGCGGTCCCGGTCGCGCCCGTTTTTCCAGCCTACCATGCTGCCGACAACTTTCTCCGAGTCGATATGTTCATGTCGGTATCTGAAATCTCCCGAAATCTTTACCTTCTCGGCCCATTTCAAGCTGTCCGGAATGGCCGGGGCCTGTTTTTGCTCTGCTTTTTCCGACACTTCTTCAATTTTCTTTGTTAATGACTGCTCTTTTTCTTTTTGCCTTTCCTCAAGCTGGTTAATCCTGTTCTGTAACTCTGTGAGCTGCTGTTTTAATTCGCTAATCTCGTCAGCCCTCACAACCGAAGCCGGCCACAGACAGGCCAAAACCACCGTGCCGACAATTAAGAAAATCCCTTTTTTCGTTTTGTCCTTTCTCATTTTTTTGTAACTCCAAACAAGAACCTTCATATCTGCGCCGTCTCAAGACTGTCTTGTGCAGCGACTTTGTTTTGCATTGAAATTAAAATATCACGTAATTGTTAGGGAAATATCAGTGTTCGATTAGAATCGTGTTAATGCCTGCAATATTTGTAATAAAACTTCCTGAGTTGAGTGTGAATGTTACAAATGGATGTTCTATTTTTGCTGGCTTGTGAGTGCCTTGACGACGGAAAATACAATCGAAGAAATATGATACAGTAAATAGCAAATTCCTATCCAGCATAATATGTCTTTTATAATATCAGGCATATACAAGTCCTCTCGATGCGATTTCCCTGAAGGCGATAAAATCGTCTTCGAGGTATTTTTCCTTTTCACACATACTCAATGTTAGGTGGCTGTCTGACAGGAATTCACCGGCCTCGGGATATTTTGACAGTCCGTGAATAAATTGTGCGTTGAATGTGAGTTTTTTGAGGTTTGTTGGAAAACCGCCACCGGCTGCGAGATTCATTACCTCATCGATGTTTTTAACAAGAATGCCGGTTAGAAGCATACGATATTTGAAACTGTGCTCGGCGACAATAATGCAGGTCGAATCGGTCAGCTCGGTAGGCTCGCCGCGAAAATGGATACCCGGGTCCACAACCGGAATGTGTTTTCCATCCAGCTCGATAAAACCTTTGATATGAACGGGTTTTTTGAAATCTGGTACAATGATTTCCCTGCAGCCGCGACAGTTTACTTCGTATTCCTTGTTTTGCTTTTTAAGCGAGAAGGTTATAAACAGGATGTTTTGTAACTGTTCCATAATGTTACGTCCTTTTTTCATCTGAATTTCGAAAACGTTACTATCCCGGGCCATCTGACCCGTAGGAGCCAAAGACCGAAATCTGTATTTGGACTTCTGTCTTTCGTCTATTAAAGTGTACGTTTCAGCTATTAGAGACTTATGAGGGTTATGTTAGAAGTGTGTTAATTTTGAATGCCTGGTGATATTAATCGGCGGGTATGTAAATAGTAAATGTGCTTCCGGCCCCAGGCGAGCTTTCGAGACCGACATATCCACCGTGAACCTCGGCTATGTGTTTAACGATTGCCAGACCGAGTCCCGTCCCTCCGAGCTTGCGGCTGCGGCTTTTATCGACGACATAGAATCGTTCGAATATCCTGTCCTGATGTTTCTTTGCTATGCCGCAGCCGTTATCACGAACCGAGATAGCTATAATCTCATTTTTTCTGTCTGCGGCTATTAGTACCCGGCTTCCCGATTCGCTGTATTTGACTGCATTGTCGATGAGATTTAATACGGCCTGCTCCAGCAAAACCTTACTTATCCTTGCTTCGATATTTGCGTCACAATCCAGTTCGATTGTGATTTTTTTCTCCTCTGCTTTTATCATGGACATCTGGATGACGGAATCGAGAACGGGTTTGACCGGCGTCTTTTCGAAAGCGATTTTTCTTTTCGAACTGTCTTCTTCGAGACTGGAAAGGATGAGTAAATCCTCAACGATGGCGTTCAGCCGGTCGGAATGTTTTGCGATAATTTTCAGGAACCGTTCGGCCTCCTGCGGCTGTTTTACGGCGCCCTCCAGTAACGTCTCCACGAATCCCTTTATAGAAGTGATCGGGGTTCTCAGCTCATGCGATACATTTGCCACGAAATCACGGCGAAGATTTTCGAGGCGACGTATCCGGGTAATGTCACTGATAACAATGACCGCCCCGCTTTTTTGACCTGTGCTGTCGGTCAGGCCGGCGCCGTCAAGACGGACTATTCGGCCGTCTTGCCCTGACAGCACTACGTCAGTTTCGTTCGGGTTTTCTTTATTCAGGACGTCCTGGATAAATTCCTGAAAGTCGGGATTGCGAATAATTTCTTCGATGTTGCGTCCCCTGGCTTCGTTTTGGTCGATTTGAAGAAAATTTGCGGCGGCTTTGTTGATACTTACGATATGACCTCCAGGGTCGACCGCTAAAACGCCTTCGGTCATGCTCGACAGTACTGCTTCCGATTCATTTCGCTGTTCTGTTATTATCTTGATCCTGTCCTGCAACTGTCGAGCCATTTCATTCAAAGCTTCTGCAAGCTCGGCCAGCTCGACCGGCCTGGGTATCGGCACTCTCAAGTCAAGCTCTCCGGATGCGAAACGCTGCGCCGTCTCTTTCATTTGCTCAATCGGACGGCTTATCCGGTCGGATATGACCAGGCTTATTCCCGCCGCGAAGATTGCAACAATCAGTACGCCCAGAATAATTTTATTGTAGATTTGCTTTAACTGTTTATTGATTGCAGTGACTGGAATGGATGTTCTTACAACCGCTAAAATCTCACCTTGTTCCTCAATCGGCAGTGCAAAATACATCATTCTTTCGCCCAGGGTGTTGCTGAACCTTATGTTTCGCCCCATACCCTTTTCAAGGGCGTCTTTGAATTCCGGACGATCTCCGTGGCTTCCCATCCGATTTATGTTTTCGTCGGAGTCGGCAACGACTTGCCCGGTGGGCAGGATTATTGTTATTCTTGTCCCGCTGTTTTTGCCCAGCTTTTTAATCAAGCCGTCCAGCTCAGAGTAATTCATAGCTTTAAGCTCGGGAATGATTTGCAGCTCGATAAGACGGGCGCGGGCCTTTAGGTCGCTTGCGACCTCATCGTGGTAGAATCCGGTTAATATTTGTGATAAGTAAAAGGTTATGACAAGCAGTGTGACGATTATTATCAGCAGGTACGCCGGGAAAAGCTGCCATAGCAAATGTCTCTTGAACATCAATTAATCCTTAAATCGATAGCCGACTCCCCGTACGGTCTCGATATATCGGCCGCTGGATGCCAGCTTTTTGCGCAAAGAAACAATTTGAACGTCCACGGCCCGGTCCGTCACAAGGTAATCGTTGCCGTGTATGGCGTCGATAATCTGATAGCGTGTAAAGACAAGCCCGGGTCTTTTCGCCAGTATATAAAGAATATTGAATTCTGTGTAGGAAAGATTTACCTGTTTTCCCTTTGCATGGACTTCGCGGCGACCCGGATCGATTATTAAATCGCGTATTTTGATGGGCGGTCTTTCCAGGTCGCGGCTGACCGACCGATGCAGGATTCTGCGGATTCTTGCTATAAGGATTTTAGGACTGAAAGGCTTGGTGAGATAATCTTCAGCGCCAAGCTCGAGTCCGGTGACTATGTCTGATTCTTCGCCTTTGGCCGTGAGCATGATGATTGGAATTGGTTCCGTTTTCAAATCGCTTTTCAGCTTTTTGCAGACCTCCAGCCCGTCGATGCCGGGAAGCATTAAATCCAGTATAATCAGGTCGGGTGATTTTTTTCTCGCCTCGCTAATCGCCTCTTCGCCGGAGGCGGCCGTGTCGACCTTGTAGCCGTTCTTGTCAAGATGATACCTTACAAGCTCAAGCACATCTTCCTCGTCGTCGACAATAAGAATACGTTCATTTGCCATATACTAACCTTTTTTCCAGCCCGTTTTTGATTATATTACATTATTTATGTTAGCATATTGTTAGGAGTGTGTTAATTTTTAATGAGCTTTTTGCAAAAATTGGGTGTTAGAATCAAATATATTGTTGTAAATGTGGAAAAAAACGAGGCGATTCACACATGAACATTCGGGGTCGATATTCTGGTGTGCTGTAGCTAAAACTTTATACTACCGGTGTTTACGAAGTTTTCGCAAGATGTCCCAGTACGCCCCCCTTGCACCGTCTCGAATTGCCTGGACCAATTGTTGATTTTCATTGTAATTATAATTTGCGGCCTCATCACTGGGTGTGACTGAATGGTCTATTTCGACGGCAGGCTCGAAAAATCTTTCATCGCCGCCAATCAGGTCTCTTACAAGTTTCGCGGGTTGAAGACCCAGTGTTTTCGATATGTAAAAGGTCGGTTGGAGCAAATTCAATGGGCCGTCATATTTTCGACGGATAGCGGAGACTTCCCCTGCCTGAAACTCTTCGGTGACTTTTTTCCCAACGGCGGTTCCCGGATACAATCTCATGCCTAATGTCGCACCGACGCAATCCGGGGCTATTTTTTTCATGAATTCGATTGTTTCGCGCGCCGTCTGCGGCGTTTCGCCCGGGCCGCCCAGTAAAAGGTCCACCATAACGGAGATTTTATTCTGTCGGCAAAGCCTGACCGCCTCAGCAAGGTCTTCTTTATGATGCTGCTGGCGGTATGCCCGGAGCATCGTTTCAGAGCCTGAATCTCCGGTAAAATCTATCCCAACGCATCCTGACTGTGCCATCGCTTCGGCCAGGTCCGCATCGAACGGAGTTGGTGACATGTAAGTGTACCATCGGACCCTGTCTCCGAGAGAGCGCCGGATAAATTCTTCGCATACCGAGTAAGCGTGACTTCGCGGTATGTTGAACTCCGAGTCGCAGATATGCAATACATCGATTCCCTGTGACAGCAGAGATTGAACCTCATCGGCGATTTCCGAGGGATTTCGCAATCTCGGCTTACAGCCTTTAGCCAGCGGATCGGCGCAATATATGCAATTTCGGTTGCAGCCCCGCTTTGTCTCCAGTCCGCATTGTCCGCCCTGTTTGAAATAGCTCGCATTATCGATAAAATCGCGCGCGGTTTCAAGTTGGATCGGATCCGGCCACGACGGAGGATTAGTGTGAATATTGCCGTTCTGTCTCCATAACAAACCAGGAACTTCTCTGAATTCCTGTTTTCCCCGTAGCTGGTGGAACAGCGAGACTATTGCGGCCTCGCCGTCGCCGCATATTCCAAAATCGACACCAGAGTATTCGAAAATCTGTCTGGCGAATATGGAAAACCCTACTCCGCCGACGACAATCGGCGTATCGGTGACGTTACGTATCGTTTCAACGATATCTTTTAGTTCTGGAACGAACCAGTCCGCACTGGGCCAGAAACAATCGTCCGCGTTACGGAAAGACAAACCGATTAAATCTGATTGTCTTATGGATAGGTGTCCTGTTATCGCTTTCTTCGGATCATCGGTTAAAGTAAGATCAAGGATATTTACATCTATACCGGCCCGGCGGGCCGCTCCGCCTACGTAATCCAGGCCGATCGGACCTATGGGGGGTGTCATTCTATTTGTATTAATTAGTGTCAGCATTTGTATTTCTAAATCCTGCTCAAACAAAAAGGCTGGCATTTTTCAACCAGCCTTTTTGTAGATTCAGTATGACGAATTTCAAGTCTTTTTAGAACTTGTATGTCGCGCCCAGTGTAACCCATGTTTCGTCTTGGTCAGGATTTACGGAATTGTCCATAGTTATCTGATAATAAACAGCCGGAGTCAAAATCAGGTTTTCAGCAATATTAATATCTGTTGATGCACCAAATACCGCATTTGACCAATCATGATCCACCTTTTGTCCGGCCGGACCAACACCATCATTGTAGACAACTTCTGAATGAAGATTTATAACGTGCTCCGGGATTTCGGGAATCAAACCTGCTATTGTAAAGCTGTAATCGAGCATAAAAATGTGAGCCCAACCGGATGCACTACCGCCAAATCCAGGTACACCTGCTTTAGTCAGCCATTTTGATCTCGATCCGGAAAAAGAGCCGCTTCTGAGAGGCCACATCTTTACCAAAATATAGGTCGGAACAATACCACCCGGGCAAATATT